>JACCSX010000028.1 GCA_013812775.1 Tatlockia sp.
GCCTTTATTAAGCAACTACGCGAAAACATTCCTTTTTTTGCAGAGCAATTACCCCAGATGCCTCGCCTTTTGTATGAGGTTCTGGAACTATCCAGGGAACAAAAAATACGCGAACTCGAGCATCATAAGCACAAAAGAAAAAACATCAATTCGAAAAGAACCTGGAATAAAGGTCTTGGTATGGGAATTTTTAGCGCCATGATGATGATCGGTGTTTTTAGTTCACTGGAGGTACTACCTAACGATAAACTGGCAACTCTGGCATTCTCAGCTGCTATCATTGGTGGATTGATCAGTCTCATAAACCGCAAAAATAGGAGTTAACATGGGCTTTGCTAACCTAAGACCCCTTTCGCTTTTACTTATTCTACTTATAATAGTTGCCCTCTTTGGAACTGAGAAATTAAAAAATATTGGCTCTGATTTAGGTGCGGCTATAAAAAATTTCCGGCGCGCAGTCAACGAAAAAGAGGATAAAGATGAGTAGTTCTGAACTTTTACTTACTTTTTTAGTAGCTCTTATTGTTTTTGGTCCCAATAAGTTGCCAATGTTAGCCGAACATTTAGGCAAACTTTTTCGACAGTTCGAGTTTTTTAAAAATCAGGCATCGACGTTCTGGCAAAAGCAATTAGCTGAGCAACAATTGCGGGAAAATACGCATAAAGCCGAACAAGCCGATATGATTTATCTGGATAAAAACTCTAAACCAAACCAACCTGAGGAAACGAAATGAAAATTTCAAAGCGCCTTCTAATCCTGATCTATTTTACGGCATTTTCTGTCAACGGAATTGCTGAATCAGTACCGCAATCTGAATCAGATGCAGCCCGAATTTCAATGCTAGAAAAGGCACTTACACCCGATACAGCAGAAGCTGTGGCAACCTTGTTTGCAAAAGCCAATAAAGAACGCAATGGAGCCGTACAATTCATGTTGTTTTCCGATCAATTAAAAAATAAATACAAAGACAGTTGGCCTTATTGGGTTTCAGGTGTCTCAAGCCCCTGGATCACCTCCTTTACTATTAAAAAAATTGAAGGTCAGCAATTTCAAATAACCTATCAATGGGCAACAGCCAGCGGCCCTTTTAAACCGGCGTTGATACAAACAATAACAGTCGCACCTGTTAAGAAAATGAATAGCTCACAAAAATTTTGGATAACTCAATTTAATGAATCAAAAAATTAATTTAATAATTTTGATTACGACCATGTTTCCAAAAACCAACCATTATTCCAATGATCGCAGAAATAACAGCGCTAATATGAATGATAATGGATAGTCCATATAGCAAGTAAAGAGATGCGGGACCAAAAAATACCATTAGAAAAGCGATGCCAACAAAGGGTGTTAGCACTGTGGCTAGCAACCAGGCTAACCAGAATTTTCTTATCTTCGCGAATAAAAAGATAATGAATGCAAGCATCACTAAAATGACAAAGATCTGGGGCAGCGGGATTGGGTTTAATGCATTAGCAGCAGAATTGCTATCAAAAACCACAGGCGTTTCGACTCCAATAGTAGCCTTTGGCGTAAATGATTCTTTAGCTGCTTTATTATCTGACAGCGGTACATTATTTGTCATTATTGCAATACATAGGTAATAAATGTGCCTCTTACGCAGAATCAGTGTGTGAATTGAGCCCGGATTGTATGATAGCCTCTGCTTCTACTTCTACTAAACCCTCGCCTGCTAATTTTGCCTGAATCAATGTGTTAACGGGTCGAATTTTTCGAAACTTGTCACCGTGAATTTTTGCAACTATTTCCCAATCATTAATATCATTAACATAAATTCGAGTACGCACAACATCATTTAACGTACCACCGAGCTTCACAATGGCTTGCTCGATTCTATCAAGAATAAAGTGCATTTGTTTGGCTGGGTCACCTTTATCGATAATTCCTTCTGAGCCAGTAGCTGTCGTGCCTGCAACAAAAATATGGTTTCCGACGCGTACAGCACGTGAAAATCCTGCGATTTCTTCCCAGATAGTTCCGGTCGAGAATATCTGTCTATTAATATCGTTCATATGAAATATCTCACGGCTGCCAACTTGTACTCTTTATAAAAATAAGCATTGCCTTTTCAGAGTATATGGTTTTAAAACAATGGAATACCTGCAAATAGCGCTGCATCACCAGCTTGGTGGACTTAAAGAGCCACCACATACCCAAAGATGCCATAAAGGTAATGGTATAGATAGCAGATCCCTAAAAAAATAGAATCACAAAACAAAGAATGCTAACAACAAGTCGCCAACCCCTTTTTTTTATGATAAAAATTGTATATTGCTCTCAGTGGATTTAATTATTATATGGAAAACTATGGTTCAAATAAGTGATGAGGGCAAGGGAAAGCGTAACAGATCTGAGTCTCTAGTCGCGCAGATATATCATCTTATACATAGGGCCATGAGTTCATTCACAGTAAAAATTGGCTTTTTTATATTCCTTCAGTCAATTATTTTATCATTATTAATTATCTTTTTTTTCTATTCTGAATCCAAAAAAATCTTAATCCATGATATGAATACCCACTTAACCAATGTGGCGAATCTGGGTGTTTTAACCTTTACTAACGATGATCTAAAATTAATCAGGGGCCTGAAAGATATTATTGATCAACATAGCCCTCTTATTCTAAGCAATGCAACGAATAAATATCTTAATCCAAAGTATAGAAAAAATGATAAAGACCAAAGTCTGCCTGCATTAGAGTCAACAAAATATCAAAATTACCCTGCGTACCAAAAGATTGTCCAATTGTTAAGAAAAATACGAGAAAGCTCCCGTGCCAGACCTGATTTTCATCAAAAATATTTTGCACAGGACGTTAAAGACAGCGACGATCAGCCAATGATTAGTTATGCCTATCTAATCATTCCACCACCAAAACAAGCTAAGCTACCTGTTGTTATTGATATTGCTGACTCCAGTTATGAATACATCCCTAAAAAAGGAGCAACCCCTAAGGATCTTGAACCTTCTTTTGGTACTTTTTATAGAATGGAACCTGCTTATCAGAGGGCCCTCTCAGGCAAAGCTGCTACAAAAAGCGATTGGATCACCGATAAATGGGGAACCTGGTTTACAATAGCCGCTCCTGTTTTCGATGAAAATCGACAAGTTATTGCGGCCTTGGCCTTTGATTATGATGTGAATGATTCCCGGAATTTTTTACATGCCATATTCAGATGGGCGCAGTTTTTCATCATTCTAAGCATTTTGCTTAGCATTGTTTTTGCAGTCTTTATTTCGCGACAACTTTCCAAACCCATAGAATTATTGCTCAATGCTGCTCAAAAAATCAGTCAACATGATTTTACTGCCCGAGCCGAAATTCATTCAGAAGATCAAATAGGTATGTTTGCCCGAGTATTTAATAATATGACTACTGAAATCCAGCAGTATTCAACGAATCTTGAAAATTTAGTGCAGTCCTATGGACGCTTTGTGCCCATGGAGTTTCTTAAGCTTTTGGATTTACCCTCCATTCTGGATGTAAAGCTTGGTGATCAAGTTGAAAAAACAATGGCTGTCCTTTTTTGTGATATTCGTTCTTTTACTTCAATAACTGAGCACATGAGCCCAAAAGAGGCCATTCAGTATTTAAATGAATATCTGTTAATAGCAGCACCTGTTATTCGAGAACATCATGGTTTTGTCGATAAATTTATCGGTGACTCAATCATGGCATTATTCCCGCGAGGGGCTACCGATGCGGTAAATGGCTCTATCGCCTTATTGCATAAAATATCCGAATACAATCAGGGCACCCCCCATCAATCCAATCCTATTCGACTTGCCCTGGGTATTCATGCGGGTAAATTAATGATAGGGACAGTGGGAGAAGAAGAGCGTCTGGAAGGCACCGTTATCTCCGATGTCGTGAATTTTGCTGCACGTTTGGAATCAACCGCCAAATTATTAGGTGTTGTGAGTTTAATGAGTGAAGATGCAAAAAAATCGCTGGCAGCGGATATTTCATTTGAATTTCGCTATCTTGGCAAAATGAAAGCAAAAGGTAAAACTGTTTCCATCGGAATCTATGAAATTCTGGGTGCTTTGCCGGAGAAAGAAAAGCAAGTAAAAATCAAAACACGTTCACTTTTTGAGAAAGCCATTCATCAATTCGAAAAAGGTCAAACGCAAAAGGCAAGAGTTTTATTTAAAGAAATTCTTGAAAAAAATCCAAATGACAGCGTTGCTCGCATTTATCATGAAGTATTAACTACACCCAACTCACCTTATACTCAGTATTTTGGCTAATCAAATCGAGGCTCAGGCTTGTGGCAGTAAGGGACTTTGTTATGTTTCCTATAATAATCCTGATGATAGCCCTCCGCCGGCCAGAAAGTCTGCACTTCCAGTAACTGAGTAGCTACATCATAACCACCTTTACGCAAGCGTTGAATCAAAGTCTGGGCTTCTTCACGCTGCTCATCATTGTAGTAAAATACAGCACTCTTATATTGGGATCCGATATCAGGGCCCTGTCCGGAACGTTGGGTTGGATCGTGAATTTCAAAAAAAAGTTTCAATACGCTGTGAAAGTCCGTTTTTGCTCGATCATAAACAACCCGCGCCACCTCATAATGTCCGGTATTTCCGCTACAAACTTGGTCATAATCAGGATTTACAACCCGGCCGCCAGAATAACCCACTTCAACTTTAAGAACGCCCGGCAGGAGTCTAAGAAAATGATCAACACCCCAAAAACAACCCCCAGCAACAATAGCTTCCTCGGTATCAAGTACCTCTGAATCAGCAACAAAATCAATTGAAGCTGAATTAACACAATGTCGCAGGTTTTTATGAGTTATGAATTCGCCAATAAATACATGGCCTAGATGAGCATTGCAACGCTCGCAAAGGATTTCAGTACGTTTACCGTCTTCATCTGGTATCTGTTTAACTGCCTGGACAATATCCTCATCAAAACTGGGCCAGCCACAACCCGAATTAAACTGAGATTCGGCGCGAAACAAGGCCAGACCACAACGTCGGCAAATGTAGGAACCTTGTTTCGCGACAGTATTGTATTCCCCTGTATTTGGGTATTCGGTTGCTTTCTCGCATATAATACGTTTGGCAGTAGGCGTTAAGCTGGCAGTTTTATCAAGATAATTTTCCATTCGTTAACCTTTCAATCCTATTGAACCCTGTTGCAAATCTTATCAGCGATATAACCAATGGCACCAGCATAATAGATTGAATTATTGTAGCGTAAAATCATTTTATAGTTAGGAAAAGCCAGGAATACCGGCCCACCATTGGGCTGAACAATAGACGCTTTTAAATTTTCATAGGGTAAGGACTGTCCAGATTCAGTGCGCACTCCCAAAGCATTCCATTCACTTACTGGTTTAACGATGGTTTTACCTTGAAGGCTCATGTCAAAGTTAGCAGGTAGCTTCACATGAAGCGCCCAGGGTTCGCCAGTTCGCCAACCATTTTGCTTCATGTAATTAGCAATGGAAGCAAAAACATCGGCTTTGGAGGCCCAAATATCTTTGCGGCCATCACGATCATAATCCACTGCATAGCGCACCCAGCTTGAAGGCAAAAATTGGGGTTGCCCTGAGGCCCCAGCCCACTCGCCTTTGAATATAGGTAAAGTGACATGCCCGTCATTCAAAATATGCAAAGCGAGGAATAATTCTTTGCGGAAAAAATCTTTGCGTTTGGAGTCGTAAGCAAGAGTAGCAAGTGATTTGATAACTGGGAAATTACCCATATAAGAACCATAACTGCTTTCCATACCCCAGAAGGCAGCAATAAAACAAGGGTCGACACCAAATTCTTTACCCACTGTTTCTAATAGTTCTTTATTTTTAGCAAAATGTTTACGCCCCATGATAATGCGATAGTTATCAGCCCGCGAATGCAAATATTTGCTAAAGGTCAGACGCTGCTCAGGCTGCGAACGCGCTAAGCTCTTCACTGAGGAACTTGGTGCTTGAATATCGGCAAAAGCCTTGTCAAAAAGTGTTTGAGGAATGCCTTCGGCGAGGGCTTGCTGCTTCACTTCTGCAATCCAGCTAATCCAATTTTGTTGGGTCGCAAAACTAAGCGGCGTTAATAGCAACATCGATAGGGTTACCAAATTATATCGCCATTTTTTCATGATCGTTCCCCTTATAATTATTCTTAAACTGCAGGTACTTATTCTCATTTGCGAGATTACAGCATGAATCGTGCCGTCATTCTATTTCTTCAGTGGAATTTCTGCCAGACCAGAAGTGGATTTAATAGAAAGAAATTGCAAAATAACACCATATAGAGGAATAAAGGTCAGTAAACTGAGACCTAGCTTAAACACTAAATCAAAGGTCGCAATCTCTAGCCAATGCGCGCCTAAAAAAGCATCGGAACTTTGATAAAAAGCGATAAAAAAGAAGGCATAGGTATCAAAAAAATTGCCAAAAACATTGGAAATACTTGGTGCCACCCACCATTTCTGATTTTGCCGGAACCTTTGAAAAATTCGAATATCCAGCAATTGCCCTAAAACATAGGCGCAGAAGGAGGCAAAAGCGATTCGCAATGCAAAGCTATTGAAAACTAGAACAACGCCTTGACTGTAATAATTTGAAATAAAATAAGAACAAATTAGCCCCGGAAACATGGCAAAGATAATTACTTTCCTTGCCTTCTCCTGACCTATTAACCGGGTGGTTAAATCCGTTAAAATAAAAATAAGCGGATATACAAATGCCCCCCAAGTGGTTTTAAAGCCAAATAAGTCAAAAGGATGCTGAACCAGGGCATTACTAAGGCAAATAATTAGAATGTGCAGCAGAACGAGCCAAAAAATCTTTTTATCAAAATAAACCATAGAATTTGTTTAAAAATAAAACATTATGGCACATGCTTATTAGGTAGTTCAAGTTTTTTTGGGGAATAAATTTTGTTGTTTTTGCATGATCAGGCATTATTGACTATGGTTATAAATAACGATAGCTAAAATCTGGATGGAAGAGAAAAATGACTGAATACGATTATAAGAAGTTTAAGATCCATTATAATATTCAATCCGATAAAACCAAGAAAAATTTATACGTTGCTGATGGCTACATTTCTAATCCTCTGGATAGTAATTGTTCGTGTACGGCGAGAAAATTTCATACGGAATATGGCACGAAATCCGGGGTAAAAAATGAAATAAAAAAATTGATTGAAAATTATATTGATTTCGAATGGCAGGAATTTTACGAAATTCACGGGGAAAACGCTGAAATTTGACAGTAAGTAATACATTAGATGAAAAAATTAATCTTATTATTATCCTTAAGTCTTATTCCTCAATCCTTTGCTACGAGCGAATCATTCATCCCTTCTACACCGGGAAGCAAAGAAAAAGTGGAGGATTCTAACCTCTGTGGTGACCTACTAGATGATTCAAATAGTTCTTTTTCTAAAGAATCAGGTGATGCGCCAACTGGTTATTAATGAAATTATGTCACCGCAAGCAGCGCTTAAAATAAGGGTATACCCTCTCTCTGCATATCCAAAAAATTTGTTAATATTTCCTTAACCTTAAACCATTAATATGAGAAGCCTTATAATCGTTAGGCTTATAATATGGTATTTTTTAAAGAGTTAACCAAAATCGCTGGTAAAAGTGGCGGTAAAAACCAGTCTGAAGTGGATGGCTTTTACAAAAGTGAAAATGGTGAAGAATTTTTCATAAAAAAACCCGAAGATAAAAAAGAATTATTCACAGAATTATTTGCAGGTCTGCTCTTAAAAGAGTTCATGGCGCGCGATCTGATTAAAAAAGATTATTTTTCCTCTCTCATTTGCGCCGACATCATACAATTTGATGATAATAGTTATGGGCTTATACAGCCTAAAGTCGCATTTACCGAATTGTATAAAATTATTGGTACGGGTTTTCGTGACGGCTCGGATAGAGACCCCTTTACAGAAATGCTTGCCGGGCCCAGTTATTACCCGGCACTTACTCAACAAGGCAACTATTTTGGCCTCTCTATCTCTTTAATGTTTTCCCTTCTTCTTGGTGATTACAGTGTTCACAGCGGCAATGTGGTTGTTTTAAAAGCTGATTCCAATGAGCCCAAGCAATTTGCTCGTATAGATTGGGGTGCGGCTTTCCGTTATTTCGGTCATGATGAGAATAATAACGACATTCTTGTGCCCTATGAATATAAGGGTTTACTCAATTTAAAATGGTTTACTAAAGGCTATATTGATAATTACAAACATGTTGCGGGTTTATTTTCCGCTATCGCCGAAAAAGCCAGCGGCTTAAATTTTGATCTAACTGATTATGTTTTAAATGACATTGTTAGTAGCGCTCTTGCCAAGATCCCTGCAGATATGCTTGATCAGAGTACCAAGACCGCTTTGGCACATTATATGTCCATTCCTATTTTTGAAAATACCAGTTTTGGACCTGAGGGTGATTATCAAGCGCTAACTCAAATCCTTAGTTTATTCTTGAAGAGCCGTTTGCATAAAATTGCTGAGTTAAAGGATTTAACAGATAGCAAAATGTATCAAAGCACCTTACCAATGGATTCTAAAGTTTTCTCCTTCGAATCAACAATCCCGCTGCCAGAACAGTTTGATAGTCTGCTAGAAAGTATAAATGAAAAACAAAAATTGGATTTTAGCCAGATTGATCTAATTAATTTGGCTGAGCAATTTAACCATTATACTTTTATTCTAGCCAAGCAAGCAGAAGTTTATAATCTTTGGGAACAGGGCTCGCTAACAAAAACAAATCTTTTTGCTAGCCCTGTTAATAGCCAAACGCAGGATTATATGAAAATTGATCCTCTATTTGCTAAACAGCGTGAAAGTACAGTTCTCATCGATTTACATCTTTTAGATCCTAAAACGTTAAAACCCCTGGGTTTCCCCTATCAGCCTTTGGTAGAAGCCTACATCAAAGACAATGAGCTTAAAAATCCGGCTTGGATGAACATTAAAACTCTTTTGAAAACAGCTAATACTGTGATTACCCTGCTAGAGCAATTAAAACATCAGCCCAATAAAAATCTACTGGATAATCTTAAAAGTTCACTGGAATGCTTTCAAAAGACAAAAACGAGATTAAATGAATACATTGTCAATTGTCCTATTCAAGATAAATGTCCAAATTTAGAAAGTGCTAATTATTATCCTTTCACTAATAAAGAAATAATTGCGCTGAACGGCACAGAGCTATTCACTATTTGCATCAATGAGATGGCTGCTGGCAAATCAAGCCCGCTGGTGACACGCATTATTAAAAACGATACCTTATGGAAACGCTTGGCCCAGCGTCTGGAAGTCGCGCTCACCGAAAAGCAACTTGATCATCTACCTGAGATGAAGTTTTTCCCGCAATACCATCAACTTTATTTGGAGTTTATGGCTTATAACAATACTTTTACTAAAATAACCAGGTTGGATAAAATAACTGAATCCTTCAAGAACCTTGAAAAAAGTTTTAAGGCTTTGCCGAAATTTTTACAAGAAGACGCGGAAATCAAAGCTGCATTTAAAAGTGCAGAAACTGAGTTACCTACCTGGGAAACTGGCAATCGTGATTTTCTTGCTGCCGCCAGTGCTTTTACTTTCACAGAAGTACTCTGGGGAACAGGTAATGATAGCTTCCTTTCTACCTTTGCCAATAATTCCAATCAAAGTCCAAAGGACCCTCTTAGCAAATTTCAAGAGCTACAACTCGTTTTTAACAATCTGCCTCGAGGTTTAAAGACAAATTTCCAGGAGAGATACTCAAATCTTGAAAAAATGGGCCAGTATTTGCGATGTCTCGAAAATTATGAAAATCAAAAAACAGCTACTAATAAAAGTATCTATTTTCCTGCTCTTAGCAAGGCCTACGCGAACATACCAGAAAATTTGCCGTATAAGTTTAAATTTAAAGAAGCATTTGAACGATACCATCAGCTTGAAGTGAAATCACAAGAAGAAATTCTAGAAAAAAACGAACAAATTGAAAATGCAAAAAAGTATTTGTCCTATCTACAGCATTATGGGCTTCAAAAAAATATCGGTGCAAAGTTGGATTTATTCCCGCCACTTGAGAATGCTTTTGGGCGTTTATCACAGAGCGATAGAATAAATTATGAAGCGAATTTCACCGCTTTGCAAAGAAATAATAAAAGTTACGAAGTACTCTTGAACAATAATTTTATTTTTGAAAACGCCGATGCCTTTGAAACAAATAAGATCTTGCTGGGTTTACAACCTGAATTCAGACAGGCAGCTATAAACGATAGAATTCTTTGGAATGCTATTAATTCTTTCAAGGGCGAAAAGGTATTCTCTCGAGAGCTACTTAAGGATCTGTTATCTCTTCAACAATTTCATCAGGAAAAAATTGTAGATGAAAATGCCGAAGACTTTGATGAAAAATACAATTCTTCCATCGAGCGATTTTACCAACAGGCAATCGCAATTCGCTTATCCACCAACACCCCTATAAAACAGCAAGCAAGAGCAATCGTCGATGTAGCACATCAGGAATTTCATCACCGTCATGATACCAGACGATTCATTGCTGATGTAATCATGGTAGTCAGCGCTTTCGTCGGAGTTGGGTTACTGGTGATGGCGGGCCGTCTCCTTATGGGTAAAACCTTTTTCTTTAGCTCTGCGCCCACGAATAGAGAAGAGGAGTTAGCCACAAACTGGCTGAAAAATCAGGATGAATTACCTGATGATTACCAGGAAAATACTAGCTTGTTCAATTAAAAAATTGCGCGCGATCTGTCATTCACAAATGCAAAGGGGATAGTTTTAAAAACTATTTATTTCTTATAAGGGTTATAAGACGTTGAAAGTGGAGTGGGAGTGGATTTCTGCTCTCCTTCCATTTTTTCCTCCTTTGGTTCCCTGACTTCTTGAGTGGGCTTCTTAGTACTTACCTCATGCGATTTTACAGTTTTTTGCGCCGACTCTCCTTGGGGTGATAAGGGATTAGACTGCATTTGGTGAAGCATTTTTTTAGTACTATCAGTAGATTCAGCAAAATTCTCCTCAGATTTTGGAAGTTTAGGTCTGCTTTCTACTGTTTGATCGGGTCGCTCGATAGGGACGGTAGTATTTTTGGTTATAGCGATCTCTTCTTTATATTTTGGTTTTAAAATAGTGGGATTTAATCCAAAGAAATTATGGAAATTGGTTGAATCTAATTCTTGAGGATTTCGAGCAAAGCCATAAGTTGGAAAAAAGTAACCGAGTGCTGGGTTTAGTGCCTTAGGTAACACCTGCTCTGCGAGCATATGACCATTACCAGTCGAGGACTTGGATAGATATATTGAGGCTTCAGTACAACGTTTAGTCTTTGGATCAATTATCGCACCAAACCCTGCTCGTAATTGAATTTCTCCCTCGCCACCATCACCAGTATGATAAGCCCCTATAACTTTGCCATTTTCTATTACCAATCCAACACCTAATCCCCAAGCCACACAGTCCCTGTCTTCATCGGCTACTATGACTTTTTCAACGAAACTCCTATCTAATTCAGGGTTTGGTTGGGGATACTGAAAATAGTCATTTTTCATCGTATCAGCAGGTGAAATGGGCTCAAATGCATAATTCAATTTATCATCATTAATCCAGGCTGTTATGAATTTTAGATATTCCTCTGCTGTTGTTTCCAGACTGTTAGCCGCGCTGGATTTAGTACCATAAGAACTGTTGGGCATATTTAAGGCTTGTTTTCCCTTTCCAAAGATAAATTCTTTAGCCAAGGATTCCAGTTTTTCGCCTGTTAATTCTTCAATGGCTGCTTGCAAACATAAAATTCCCGGCCCTGAATAAGCATAGTATTCACCCGGTGAGAATTGGAATTTATAGGGTTCCTTATCTTCAATGAGCAATCCTGAGGTATGGGATAATACTCCTTTTGCGGTTAATCCTTTGGCTCTTTTTATTGCTTGATCTTTGTCTTCGTCTTTGTCTGATTCATTAATGAATTTTTTAAGAAATGGATTCTCTGCATCATCTAATATCTTGCCTTGCTCATCTCGGAACACCTCATATAAAGGGGTGTCTAAATTAAATTTAAATTTAAAATCGCCTAGTTTTGGTTCATCTGATTTAGTTTTATTAGCCTCTATTAATTTTAAAACCAAATAGGCAAACACTGGTTTGCTCAGAGAAGCACATTGAAAAACGTTAGAGTTTGTCGCTTGTTGTAGTTTATGGTCTAAAAAATTCTTAGTAGATGTATCCCCTATAGAATTTATGATAGATATAGAGGCTTCTTCAATATTTCCTTCTTTCAATAACTTTTCAATGGCCGTTGTATTGATGGTAAGCATTTCAAACTCGAAAAAGTCTTATTCATTAATTATAACATAATAGAAATTATTGATTGGCCGATAAGCTGAGGCTAACACTCAAATAATTGTACAAAAATTGTAATTTTACCTGTTATTTTGAACTACATAGAAAGCTGGTGATAGACCTCGCTGGTATTTAAATTAATGAATTCAGCATTCTCTGTTATAAAATCGCTCATTAAGTTTTTTAACTCCTCATGATGCAGGATACGTTGTCGTTCAGTGTCCAAGACTTCATTGGCAGTTTTATTGCCAGATCCTAGCTTGGGATAACTATTCGTTAATTCCTTTATTTTAGAAATCGACTCAGCTTTATCATCTTCTATCGTTGTTTGCGTATTTAATGCATGATTTCTAGTCAAAATTGGATTTTCATTTATAAGTTTGCCGATTTCCAAGGTTTTCCTTTTGCTTAAAATGGCCCACTCTACGTTAATGAGGTTAAGTATCGAATTTATTTCCTGCAATTCAATTTCTTGCGCTTCACAGGTCTTTGTATAACTCCTTAAGGCGTATTTTAAATTTTCTTGCTGAGGGTCTTTAAAAAAATTGATTGAGAAACAGGTGTACTCTTCATCGTCTTCATCAGTTTGATTAATACACGGAGGTTCAGGGATATCAGGAGAAATGCAGGAGCTTTCTGTACAGGCAAATCGAGCTATTGTATAACCAAGTGCTCCAAAGATCACGGCTAACCCAAAAGTAATCACTACAGTGGCCACAATAGGGATGAAAGGACTCAGCCCCCATGCACCACCCATTATTAATGCCAGGCTAAGGATTACTCCGATGACTAAGCCTAGGGTCGTAAAAATCATGGTGATTATTTTAATCATATAAACCTCTAACGATAGGGAAGTTTAGGGTCTGAGTTAAAAATTATTTTATTGTAGTTCACCACTAAGCTTGTTGTATATATCGAGCTAAGGGGGTAGCCGTTCCATTATTTCTTCGCCTCTAATCCTCTATACTAATGTTTAACTTCTTTGATAATACCTTAGTGACCTTCTACTCACCCCATATTCCCAGATTAAGAGGTCTAGCATATAATGCTCCACCAATTGCGCAACCCTTCAAGACTAAACATGACTAAACTAATCACATTTATTTTAACCCTTTTTACTCTAAACACTGCCGCCAAAACTATTAGCACAGAAGATTATTCCCGCCTACTGGAAAACTACAATGCCTGTTTTATTCTCTATAATCTGGATGAACAAAAAATAGTCAGCGAATATAATCCGAATAATTATTGCAATACGAGAATTGCTGCAGATTCGACCTTTAAAATTGCACTCTCATTAATGGCTTTTAACCAAGGCATTATTAAGCAAGACACTGTTTTTAAATGGGATGGGATTAAAAGAGAATATCCCGACTGGAATCAGGATCTAACACCACAAACCTGGCTTAAATACTCCTCCGTTTGGGTTTCTCAATTGCTAACGCCAAAACTAGGCAATGCGCGCATTAAGGAATATTTAAAAGACTTCCATTATGGCAATCAGGATTTTAGCGGGGATCCGGGTAAAAATAATGGCCTGCTTTACGCTTGGCTTGCGAGCAGTTTAAAAATATCTGCTGTTGAGCAACTCCATTTCTTAAAAGCCATGTTGACTCATAAATTGGCTTTATCTAATGAATCAGTATTAAATACAAGGAAAAACCTGTATAAGGGGAAGCTCGATAATGGGGCAGATTACTACGGCAAAACAGGCTCAGGTCGAAACGGTCGCAATGAGCGACTTAGTAATCCCAGCAAATTGCGCGATGGCTGGTTTGTTGGATTTGTTGAAAAGGGAAAGCAACGCTACATTTTTGTAAGCAATTTAACGGATAAGGTGCCTGCTTCGAAGGATAAATCATATGGGATTCCATCCTTAACACCAGCAGGCTCTGCGGTCTTAAAACCGATTACTTTGCAGCTCTTAAATACCTACTTTTCAAAGTCTACAATCTAACGTGAGTTCTGGATAAGAAAAGAGATTAATTCCCTCACCAGCCCGTTCGTGCTGAGGAGGCGCGTCTTTTGCGCCGTCTGAAAGCATTGCACAAGATCTTTGTCCTGGCGAATGCTTCGAGACGGCACTCTCGTGCCTCCTCAGCACGAACGGCGTTGTGTGGATAAGGAGCCTTTCTATTCCTTACCAGAACTCACTTTGAATAAGGATCTTGAGTATTTCAGGGGCTTATCTACTATCGAGGCGGCCGGGAAATAGATAACTTAGGTTTATAGCTATGCTCTTCGGAGATAACCACGATCTTATCTAAGTGAGCTGTCACATATTAATTGCTCATTTTCCATGACATCAATTGAAGGCGGTGCAAAGAAGAGATTTGGATTTTGGGCATAGGCCCCTGCAACAGCGGAAGAAGTTCCCGTCACGATCAAGGTAGCCACAATTATTAGAGTAGATGTCAAAGCGCCAAATGCAGGCAAAAACAATCCAGCCGTTGCCACTGAAAATCCAGCAATCAAAAGTCCCGCGCCAACGGCAATGAGAACATAACCCAGGATATCTAAATTGGACATAATTGTAATTGTTTGACTTGCGTTGAAGGTATTTTGAATGGATTCAACCTGATCCTCGCTAGAAGTCTCATGTTGTTTTCCTAAATCCTCAATAAAAGTTGAAATTTTAGGTTCAAGGAGCTCTTTAGGTATTTCCTTGTGCTCTTCAAATTTATAGGCATTTAATCTTAGAGCACGCATTGCTTCTATCTCACCTAATGACTCTTCACTATCAGACCTCATCTTACGAAAATAGAATATATTTGTTCTCGTAGATTCTGCTGTAAAATTGTCTAATCGCTCTTCATCCGAGAAATTTTCCAAGTGTTTTTTTATTTTATTGACTACCATCGCACTAATATCTTTCCATACCTCTTCAAATACAGGCTTATAATGCGATTCCTTTATAGAGCTTAAGTGATTATATTCTTGTGTATTAGGACTTGTATGGAAAATAAGGGAAAGCACCTGGTCTTTCATATTAGTCACCTGCCAGGCTATAGTTTCTTCTGAAATCTCGCCATAGACGTCAAAAAAATTATAGATAAACTTCTGATCACTGATAATCCTGCTTCCAAAATCAAAAAAATAAAAATGGATTTCTTGTGCAAGATCAGAAAACAATAAGGAATCTGTCTGAGCTTTCCTATCAGGTGTTTCAGCGGTATCTTCTATAACGGAGTTCCAGGAATCACCAGGAAAGTTAAACCCATTGATAAGATAAAGAACGATATCCTCCGCAAGCGGTGTCAAAATTTTTCGCCAATGTGCTTCACTTACCAGATTATCCAGGCTTCCAAAAACCAAGCTTTCGCCAGCTGATGATTCTGAATTTTTTTGGTCGCGAACCTGTTGTCCCTGCTCCACTAAAAACTGGAAAGCAGGCATGATTAAAACGGGAATGCGGGTATCATTTTCACCCAGTATCTCAGCCATTTGATAATGCTGCGCGCGCAAACCAATTGCCCGCAATCTATTGGAAAAATCGACTTCAGATTGAATATAAGCTTTTGTATTTTCGAAATTACCTACCTGTGCTATAACTTCTTTATCATTTAAATTAATAATTTGCTTTGAGCCACCGGAAGTTGATTTTGTGCACTCAGGAAATACTGTGGTTGACCCATCGCTCCGAAAAAGCGTGATGCTAAGGGGTTCTTGTGAATTTTTTTCTTTTCTAGTTTGCATATTATAATACCTAATACCTAATATGCGACAAAATGTATCAACAAAATCAATCGTGAGCAAATTTATTTCAACATCATCTGAGCGAAGAGGGGAGTTAGAGAATGTGGGATATAGTAAGGTAGCCTTGATTACGCTGCACCGCACCAAGGCTATCTTAGGTCCAAGTTAGCTAATAGCTTTCATAGCCCCCGCACCCAGTTCATAATTAGGTAAGTCTTGTATAAGACTTGCCAAGTCTGGGCTTCCTAAGCCAGTCACATAATCATAACCAGTCTGTGCATGACAAACATCTTCACAATCACCATTGTCGCCTGAGTTAATGTCATTAAAGTTCTGAGCGTAATTGCCAGAGCTTAAATTCGCTGCAGCATACAAAAGGTTATTTAGGTTGCCGCCTATTTGCATTTTTAACTCAGAGTTTGCCACAGCCACGATTGCAGCCCATTGCGGTGCGCCAGCACTGGTTCCACCGACTACAGCCCAGCCTTTTCCTTGACTCCCAGAAACCGAATTATAAACTGAGAACCCAGTCTCTGGATCAGCGTTATAAGCCACGTCAGGGATTCCCCGCATATTGTTGGATTTGGGAATTGGCAACCCGCTTTGACTTGCAGGCCAGGTTTCCACAGTACTAAGCCCACCACCAGAACCTGACCAGGCTGTTTCACCTTGATAGTTTCCATACGCATCCACACTCAAAGTTGTACCACCAACAGCGAGAACATAAGGTGAGGCAGCCGGATAAAAGATACCTGTACCACTATCGCCTGAAGAAGCAATAAAGGTCACCTTTGGATTTTTGAAAATTTCGTCAAATTCAATTTCCTCATCAAACTCACCACCGCCCCAGCTCATTGAAACTACCGTTGCACCATTATTGACAGCAACTTGTATTGCTTGAAATAAATCTTGCATGTTGGCACTTTTTGCTTCAACCAGTATAATTTTGGCCGCGGGAGCCATCGCATGGGCCCACTCAACATCTAGTGCAATTTCGCCAGCCCATCCGGCATCTGTTCTGGGTTTTTTTCCAGTTGCATAGATTTTTTTGAAGCAACCATTTTTAGTGGTGCAAGCCGGTAAACCGAAATGTTTAGTAAAAACACCTAAATCCGCTTCAATATTAGGATTATCATAAGCATCAACGATAGCAATAACCTGCCCCTGACCCTGCGCTGAAATGCGGCTGAAACCATAGGCATTGCTAATTTGTGATGGGGTCAGGCCGGAAGACATTAAATGAGTGCTATTGGGTTTATAGTGGATTGGATTATAGGCGATACCTGGAGGAAGCGGCGGTAAATACTCAGCATGGACACTCAACATACCAAATAAAAAAGGCGTCACTAGCAGTTTAAAGTAGAAACTGTCGTATTTTACTTTCATAACTTCTCCTTGTAATAGAAATTCCTGGATGGAAAACGTTGCACTTATCCTGTCATAGCGATTTTCTTTTGTCTAGTAAAGATGCTTGCTCCCTACTCACTACGTAAAGAAGCCATAGGCTCTAATTGAGCGGCTCGCTTGGCTGGATAAAATCCAAAGAAGATACCTGTTGCCACTGAAATAGCGAAGCCTGCTAATGGAGGCATTAAAAATATTGTAAAATTCCATTTGAAAAAATAGGCTATAACGAGTGTGAAAAGTAAACCCAAAACCACCCCCAGGATGCCACCTAAGAGCGATAACATAATTGACTCAACTAAAAACAAAGCTTGAATTTCGCTATTTTTTGCACCGACAGCTTTGCGAATGCCAATTTCTTTTTTACGCTCACTTACTGAAACCAGCATGACATTCATCACACCAATGCCACCAACCAGCAGAGAAATACCACCGATTATAGCCAGTAAAAGCGTAAAAATATGACCCTGATTTTCCATAGAGGCAATAATCTGTTTCGCAGAACGTGAAAAAACCTTCAGTTTAGGGGCCTGTGAAGAAATTAATTGTTTAATATCCGCTATGACTTCATCGATTGGGCTGTCTGGTTTTAATTCGAAAACAGCATTGGCAATTTTATTATCCTTCGAAACCATAGCCATACCGGCAATAGGGATAATGACAGATTGATTGATATCCTCATTAAAAAAACCATTTTCCTTCCAAGGCGCTGCGACTCCGATAATTGTGTAGAAAGCCTGACCTATTCGCAATTGTTTACCGATTGGATCATCCAAACTAATTTCTTTTATTTGTCGGGCTAATTCGTCACCAATTACGCAAAAATGCTCAAAAGAAGCAACATAGGACACAAAATGGCCTCTAGCCAGCTGAATATTAATTATTTTAGCTAAAGATTCATCAGCACCAATTATTGAACCCCTTAAGACTTTACCCTCAAAACTCAAATTTTGATAAGTTGTCGAGTAGGGCGCAACACGTAGCAGCGAAGGTATATGCTCAGGCATTTGTCGCCATAAAGACAAGGAAATTTGGCCATCGCCTGCGCTTGCTTTGGTTTCCCGTGTTTCATAGGCCGCGATAGCTAACAAATCAGTGCCCAGGGCTTTGAATTGTTCCAACGCTTTTTCTGTCGCCAGTTGCCCGCAGCTAATTAAGGCGACCACAGCAGCAGTACCCACCAGAATCCCTAGAACAGCGAGAAATGACCTTAATTTCGAGGCTGCCAAATTAACAAAGGCCTGATTAAAGTGGCTATACAAGGTCATTGCCAATTCTCTGAGACAATCTGGCCATCAGCCAAAGTAATACGGCGTGCACAAAGGGCTGCCACCTGCTCATCGTGAGTGACCATGATAATGGTACGGCCTTCTTGATTTAAGGCGAGGAACAACTCCATAACCTCTGTACCCGTACGAGAATCCAATGCTCCTGTAGGTTCATCGGCTAAAATAACTCGCGGTTCGCCTACCAAAGCGCGCGCAATAGCTACTCGTTGTTGTTGACCGCCCGATAACTGCAGGGGTTTGTGCTCGGCAAAAGCTTGCATGCCTACCCGAGCTAACGCATGCTGTACACGCTCCTTCGTTTCATTTGCAGGAGCATTGCGATAGGTTAAAGGGAGGGCAACATTTTGCAAGGTGTTAAAGCGCGGCAGTAAATTAAATTGCTGAAACACAAAACCAATTGTCTGATTGCGCAAGGCGGCCAGGTCATCATCGTTCAGGTTAGCAGTATTTCGACCCTGTAAGAGATAATTTCCAGCATCTGCCTTATCCAGTAATCCAATAATATTCATCAAAGTCGATTTACCTGAGCCAGAAGCACCTACGATAGCAACTAATTCACCCTCATTAATCGTAAGGGACACCTCTTTCAAAACTTTGGATTTTGTGTCGCCAATCTGATAAGTCTTTGCTATATCACTAAGCGCTATCAAGGGCTGCTTAATCATAAGCCACCACATCCCCTGCCTTTAACCCAGAGGCAATGACTACCTTGTCAGCCTGGGCCGCCCCGGTGGTGACAATACGAGTCGTTATTCTGCCATTTTTTTCTTTCAATTTGACTAAAGACTGCCCTTTTTCCTGCCTTAAGGCAGCGATAGGGACGAGTAACTGTTCATCATTATCCACCGCCACTTCAATTGAAGCACTCATCCCCACTTTAACCCAGGAGCGTTGAAGTTCATTAAGGGCTTTGACTTCCACCACAGCACTAAAGGAAGGCAAGGCTCCGCCAGAAGTATTTGAAGCCTGGGCATTGACGGCAACCAGCATACCTTCTAATACCTGCTTGCCTAAGGCAATACCGGTGACTTTGGCGTGCATGCCAGTATGTATTTTATCAATATCAACTTCCGGAATATCAATTTCTACGCTAATTCCAGTCAAATCACCAACCAGAGCAACAACCTGACCGGATTTTAGAGGTGAACCGACATTTAATTTAGTTGAATTTTCATTATTCGCTTTTGGGGGATAGAGCAACACACCGTCGCTTTTTGCTTTTAGCTGAATCAGGTTATGGCTACCTGCTAAGGCTTGTCTGACTTTATCAAACTCCGCAATATTTAGTTTTGACAGTGTTTGCGCAGCGTCATCATCCATATTTTCTATCATGTCTGTTAGCTTGGAAGTGGCCTGCATCAACCCCACCCTGGTGGTAGCTAAACTTGATTTTTCACTTAAGAAATTATTTTTTGATAATAAACCAGAATTCCAAAGATCCTGGGTACCGGTAAATTTGGCCTGCGCTATACTATAATTATCCTTAGCTTTGAGGTAATCGGTGAGAGTGTCATTGTATTTTTTCTGTAACTCGCTCGAATTTAAAACAAAAATAACATCCCCTTTTTTAACCTGTTGACCATAATGAAAGTGCATCGTTTCTACAACTGCATTCATAGGAGTCGTTAACGAGCTTTCGCGTAAAGGTTGTATTGTGCCGCTGAAGAAAAGGCTCTTGTGCACTGGCTCCGGTTTTACTTCATAAGTTTGATTGAGATTTTTTTTCTCAACATGAGAGCCGCAGCTTGTTAACAAGCAAAGAAAGGCAAGGAGCAGGCTCATCACCGAGCTGCGAAATGCAGATATTCCAGCCCTTTTGGCCAGGTTAACTATTTCAATTAAGATTATTTTCATCCGCCATACCTGAGTTTTATACGCCAATATTCGAGAGTCTTTCCCAAAATGCGATCAAGATTAGACAATTGGTTAAGATACGCGATTTTCGCTGCAATTAATCCACTTTGTGCTTGAATGAGTTGATTCTGAGTATTATTTACATCCAATGCCGAGGAAATCCCTGCTTGTTGCTTCTTTTTTTCCAATATATAGGATTTTTCGGCCAGAGCCACTTGTTTTTCAGCAAGCTGATAACGTTTCGCCAAACTTTCTATATTGTTGATTGTATTGGTAATTGTAGTTTCCAAAGTACGTTTCATAGCAATCTGATTTAATCGATCTTTTTCAAGCCGAACCCTGGCTGATATTAATTGACTGCGGCGGTTCAGATCATGCAAAGGTATGGTTAGAGTTACCCTCGCAGTTTGGTTTATATTTTGACCCTTATATATAGAGTTGGGTTGATGAAAATTATTATCCACATTGCTTACGCGGCCACTTTGCACATTAGCACCAACATCTAACTGCCAGAGCTGCTGGTTTTTCGCGACCTTATAAGCTCTTTCATCAGCACGCAATTGCATCTTTAAGGCTAAATACTGATTGTTGTGCTGCAAGGCCCATTCCACAGAAGCCTTAAGATTTGGCAAAGTGATTTTAGGCATAACCACATTGCTAGGCACGGCCAGACGCATTTTTGGATCAAGACCGATGATCTGCAACAAATCCTGAGCCGCTGTTTTAAAATCATTCTCCACTTGCTCAACCATCAGGCTTAGCGATTCAATTTGATACGATTGTTGAATGTTTCCAGTTGGTTCCAGCTGTCCTGCCGCTATTTTTTTCTCATTAATTTCAAACGTTTTTTGCGCTTCTTTTAATTGCAGTTTTTGATTTTGCAAATTATTAGCAGATAAAATTAAGGCCCGATAGCCAATAATAACCTGGGTAATCTGATCAATAACAGATTGCTGCAAATTCAGTTTATTCAGCCACTCATTGTCGATAGCATCCTCTAAACCAGCCTCGTTAGCTGCCCTGCCAAAACCACGTAGAAGAGGTTGGTTAATAGAAAAATTTAGAACTGGGGAGAAGCTGTTAAAATTAGAAACATTATTATCAATATTTAAACCGACTTTGGTTCCTATTTTGGATTTCCAATTAAGTTCCGGCGCTGCCATATAGCTTTTATTGATGGTTTTGCCTACACCACTATAACTTGAACGCTCAATCGCGCCAGAGGCTCCCAAGGCATATTGTAATTCAAATTCATTATGAGCCAAGCGCAGTTGATAACGCTGTATTATGCGATCCAGTTCAGCATTTTGTATATTGGGATTATAGCGCAGCGCCAGTAAGATGGCCTCGCGCAAACTGAGTCGTTGCAGATTTTTAGTGTGTACATCGGGGGATCTGGGTAAATCAACCCAGTTATTAAGCATGTATTCAGGATTGGCGATTGCTTTTTGCAGACGATTTTCCGCTTCACTCACATGGGATGCTTCTTCAGCAGGTTTATCAACCCAACGATAAAGTGTGGTCGGCTCAGCCGGCTTTGCTGGTTGCGGGCTTGCTGCAATTAAAGAGCTCGATCCGACCAAACTGGCAGCAATAAGGCCCGCGCAAAGCTCTAATCTCAGCCAATTTTTAAAGAATAATACCAAGGCTCAATCCACCAGATTTTCATGCTTAAAATTTAAGCACACTTTAACACAATCCAAATAATTTAGCCCGTTTTTCGTACGCATTGTTGCTGTAGCAAGTCATCAATAGCTAACAATGATAAGGTATAATTGATTTTGGATAGGTCATCCTTTGCTGGCTGATACCAATCATTATAGCCATTCTTAATAATATACTGACAAGCTGAATTTAGATCCTGGGGTAGAATTGCATCCGGTTCAGGGCTTGATTTTATATTAGCCTTATCTAAGCTCACCACTGTGGCCAGACCTTCATTAACATCAAAAACAAGGCCGCCCCCTTTTTCAAAAGCAAGGGCAATACTAACTGGCTCAGAAATAGATTCACCATTAATCTTTATTCCGCCCTCAGCCAAATAGGGAGCTGTAGCGGTAAAAGATAGTTTGCATGAAGCACCCGGCGCTAAATTATCACAATTACCAGCAGGATTTTGACTTACATTTATCCAGCTAGCAGGAAGAGTTGCATGGACAGATACCGCTGATATTGGACTTGCTGAAATATTAGTGATTGTAAAATTGGTTGAGCGGCTTGGGTCGTCCACATTAATTGTACCCACCGAGGGGCTAATAGTAATTGTAGCTAGCTGAGAACTAATCACCCTGACAGGAAGTGAAAGAATGTTAGTCAGCGGGAGCAAGTTATCGTCTAGACCCTGGATGGTTATAGTTCCCGATCCGGTAGTTCTCCCTGCTAAAAAATCGAGAGTACAGGTTGGATTTAACTTATCTAGCCCAGAGGAACAGCTATTATTGCCCAGTGAGATAGGCGTGTCAGAGGGTATATTTATCAATAATTTTTGAATTTTATCATTTTGTTGCGGGACAACAATGGATATCCTGTATGTAGTAGATGAGGAGCCTGATTCTAAAGTCAGAGGGCCAACCTTAACAGAGGAGGAATTTTTCTTACCATCATTTAATGTTAAATTAATCATTGGCATAACTGATGTTAGGGGAATAGTTAAGGGGTTCGTATTAGAACCCTGAATAATAACCGTAGTCGAACCAGCAATAGTGGAGTTAAAGAAAAGCTGACATGAACTTTGCGGAGCCAAAGCCCGAGGGCAATCAGAAATAACTGTAAAGTTCGAGTCAGGAGGCAGAAAAGCCTTAAGATTATCCGCAGAAGCTTCAATACTTGTATTTGTAATTGTGACTCCAGCGCCAACATTGGCGGTAAAAATAAGCGGTGTAGGCGTGCCAGTAATGGTTGCGGGAAGAACAGTAGAAGTTGTATTCACTTTAAGGCTAAAATTAGGGTCAACCGCCGAGCAAAGAAAGAAATCAGGATTGTTATCACCTACACCCATCGTTTTACAAATAGAAGGACCAGAGTGAACGCCACCTATTGTTAAAGCGCCCAGTATCTGTAAAGTCAGAACACAGGATTGACCATGATAGAGGAGAAATGGATAGGGGCAACTTCCGGCAATAGGTAATTGAATGACACCGGGCTGCGGCGCTATAGTTAAGTACCGAGGTTGAAAGGTATTATTAATTATCAAATATTGAGCCAGGGCAATGCCATTTGAAGCGATAGGCGTTTGCGGTCTCAGCATCGGAATTATAGAAAATTTGGGAAGGCTTGCATTAGCTAAGAACGTGCTAAAGCATAAAATCATCACCCAAATCAGCTGCCGCAAAAATACGGATTTTTTCATATTCACTCTATCCTTGATGAAGACAACTTTCCCTTTTAGGCTACATAACTCAGGCTGACTAGTACCTCATGTGCACGCAGATTTTTTACGACGAGTCCTCTACCCACTCTCTGCCCGTCCGCAGAACCCAGAGCACTTCTTCCCCAATTAACCAGCTCGTAACCAAGCCCCAACCGCCAATTTGGGTCCAGTGCCGTTTCCAGGCCAAGACCTATGCTATAGCTAAAAGAGGTCTCATTACGATTTTCAAAAGGAGGTGCCGGTATTTCTTCAATTATATTAGGCTTAAGAGCAAAGCCCGAAGCACGATTGAAACCAATGCCGGCACTGCCACTTAAGTAGGGGTAGAGATCATAAACGCCGGTATCGTATAAAAACTTAGCTTTTGCAGCAACACGGCTATTACGTACACCGTAGGAATAGCTAAAGTTATTAAAAAGAGGATCGGCATCTTCAAAAACAGAGCCTTGTAATTTGACCTGGGAGCCTGCGCCCACTACTAAACCAAACTGGCCTTCTACTATTGAATTAACACATCCACGCAGTCCTAAAAATAATTCACCGGCGGCTAAAGTTTCTGTTCCCCTTGCGACTGAGACAAACTTAAGGGCACGACTTGTTGGTATTGGAGAATAGGTTTTTATTAAATCAGGTTGAAGGATAACTGTTTGTTTTTCACCGGGTCTTGCCCAGGCTGGTCCAATACTGAGAGTAGCGACAAAAGAACCCTCACCAAAGTTCGACCTTGTTCCCATTGAGCCCGCCCAGGTATTTGTTGATAAAAGGCAAGTTAAAGCTACCAACCAAAATTTTCTTAAAGCCATTTCACAGTCCCTTTATAAAAGTACTCATAACGACAACCGGGTTAAGTTTATACCTTATTCAGAACAACTTTTCTACGGACGATATACAAAAAACCTTTTCCCTACAGAGGAGTTATAGCGCTTTTTTGCCTATCGCCTGCTCAATAAATAGTCGTTTGATGGGTGTAAAATTATTGCAGAGTCGCAAACCCAGGCCGCGCATAGCAACAATAGGTGACAAGGGGTTGCCAAACAAGGTTTTTAGACCATCCATCATTACAATAGTCTGCCAAACTGCGTGTTTTCGTTGCCTTTGATAACTACTCAGTACTTTTTTGGCTGTTAGTTGCCCTGATCCTTTTTCCAAACAGGTTAACCAGGCTGCTACATCAGCCAGTCCAACGTTAAGACCTAATCCTGCAAGCGGATGGATAGTGTGGGCAGCATCTCCAAGTAAGAGCCAACGAGAACCTCTATATTGTTGCGCGTGTCGCATGAAAAGCGGAAATTGAAAACGCTTGCCTTGCACTGTAGCCTCACCTAATTTAGCGGCAAAAGCCTTAGTTAACTCTTTGTTAAAGTTTTCATCAGACAGAGCCATTAATTCCTTTGCATGGTTTTGATTCGTTGACCAGACAATAGAACAGAGTTTTTCATCAACCATGGGTAAAAATGCAAGCGGGCCGTCAGCATTAAAAACCTGATAAGCAATTTGTTGATGCGCTTTTTCGGTGTTTACCAAGGCAACAATTGCTTCCTGATGATAAGACCAGGAAGTCAAGGGTACTTTCAATAATTGCCGACAAGGTGAGTTGCCGCCGTCAGCTATCATCAGCAGTTGTGCCTGCCAGCTGCAATCATCGCTAAAAATCCTGATATTCTCCTCTGTTGATTCCACTTGCTTAACCTTGCTGTTAGCAAAAAGAGTCAGGCCTGTTTGCAGGCTTAGGACATGGAGCAGGGCTTGTTTTAGGATTGACTCTTCAATAATCGTACCTAAGAGCCCTGCAGCTATCGTTCTTGCATCAAATTCAATATGCGCGCCCGAGGCCGCATCCCAAACATACATATACTGATAAGGCGATAACCGCGAGGAATCTATATGCTGCCAAACACCTAATTGTTGCAATAGATCCTGCGATGCCTGATTGATTGCATAAACTCTTGCATCAGATTTTGTCACCTTAACATGCATCGAACCCGCATCGATTAAGGCGACTGAGAAGCCACGCAAAACCATGGCCAAAGCAGCTGCTAAACCAACAATACCGCCGCCAATTACTGCAACATCAAATTGTTGGCTCATTTATCCTCCTTTAAACCCAGCCTGATACCACAAACCAGATCAGGTGTAACCCCGGCAAAACCACGAGTATAATGGGTCAAATATCGTTTTAAGACGGTAAGATTATCAAAAGCAATCAAGCCTAAATTACGAACCACGGAGATACCTGGCAAGCGTGATCCAAAAATAGAAATCAAGCTATTAGTGAATTGCGTAATTGCCCATTCATCATGCTGACGCATTTTCTGATAACCTTGTAACATTGCCTCATTTAATCCGTCATGAATAATACATTGGGCAAGGCTCGCCACATCGCGCAAACCCAGGTTAAATCCTTGGCCTGCAACTGGATGCAAGGTATGAGCAGCATTACCAACAAAAACCAGCGGCCATGCTATTTTGGTTGGCATAGTCAATTGCTGTAAGGGATAAATGATGCGCTTACCCACTCGTTTAAAACGACCAAGACGATAACCAAAGTTTTTTTGTAAATCGCTAAGAAAGGCTCTTTCATCTAGTGCCATTAATCGCTTTGCCTCTGCCGGCGATAAAGCCCAGACGAGTGAGGCACGTTTCTCTGTCATCGGGAGAAGTGCTAAAGGTCCAGATGGCGTAAAACGTTCATAGGCCGCGTTTTGATGGGAACGCGCCAAACCAATATTGGCTACAAGAGCCTGTTGCTGGTAATCTTTTATTTTTACAGCAAGAGCACTCAGGCGGCGGACTGCAGACTCAGTACCGTCAGCGCCGACAATCAGCTTTGCCTGCACTAAAAATTCGCCCTCCGGATTAGAAATTGTAGCCAGGCTTTTGTTCTTATCAAGAGCCTGGAGCTTGGCCGGCGCCAGAATCTGGCTTTTATCAAGCAGTTGCTCAATAGCCCGATTAATATGCTGCATTTCAACAACATAGCCTAAAGGCAATTCTTCGCTGGTTATATTAGTACTGCCAAATCTTCCTTTTTCAGAAACATGGATAGAGGCAATAGCTGTAGCATCCGCTTGCAGAAGAGGCCAAATATTGAGCATTTGCAAAATACGAATACTCGCTGGCGATAATGCAAGAGAACGTGCATCAAAATCAGGGCTTAAATTAGCGCCGGATAATTTAGCATCGACTAAGAGGCAGGAATAACCCTGCTTAGCCATGGCGATCATCAGGATTGCACCTGTTAAGCCGCCGCCCACAATTAGAATATCAACCTGTTTATCAGCCACGCAACAACGCCTCAATTTCAGCAATTTCTACTGGTAAGCCAGCTGTTAAATTCTCATGACCATCATGCGTTACTAAAATATCATCTTCAATACGGACACCAATGTTCCACCAGCAAGGGTCAACCTCTTCCATACCTGCCCTGATGTATAAACCAGGCTCTACAGTGAGAACCATTCCCGCTTGTAAAGAACGCCATTCCCCGTTAATCATGTAAGGGCCCGCGTCATGCACATCCAAACCCAGCCAATGCCCTGAATTATGCATGTAAAAGGGTTTATAGGCTTCAGCAGTAATTAATTCATTTAGCGAGCCTTTAAGCAAGCCTAAATCACAAAGTCCTGCGGTCAGGATTCGGACTATTGTTAGTTGTATTTCGTTCCAGGCCAAGCCAGGTTTAATACAAGCGATTCCTGCTTTTTGCGCCTTGAGTACTAATTCATATATAGCTCGCTGCTCTTTACTAAAGTGGCCATTAACTGGAAAGGTTCTGGTAATATCAGCCGCATAATTTTCAAACTCACCACCCGCATCAATCAAAAGAAGTTCACCTTTTCGCAGGGGCTGATTATTTTCTGTGTAATGAAGGATACAGGTATTTTCTCCGCCCCCGACGATAGGGTCATAGGCAACTGCGCGACAACCACCATAAGTGAATTCATAGAGAAGTTGAGCCTCCAGCTGATATTCATTTTCAGACTTGCTGCAAGCTCGCATGGCGCTTCTATGCGCAGCAACAGAAATTTCGGCGGCTCGGCGCATCAGTTCAATCTCAGCCGCCGATTTGAAAAGTCGCATTTCACTTATTATTGGTTCGAGATCACAGAAGCTCTCCGGTGCTTTAATGCCGCGTCTAATTTGTTTTTTGACCTGTTCAAAGGCTCTAAAGAGTCGTTTTTCAAAGGCAGGATGACGACCTATTGGATAATAGATAGCAGACTTGCCGCTAATTAACTCAGGCAAGCGCGAGGCTAAATTTTCAATCGGATAAGCCTCATCGACTGCTAATACTCGACAAGCATCTTTTTGCCCTAAACGTCGTCCTGTCCATTGTTCCTGAGCAGGATCGCGGGGGCGGTTAAATAAATAACTTAGCTTTGGATTAGCCGAAATAAATAATACGGCCTCAGGCTCATTAAAACCTGTTAGATAATAAAAATCACTATCCTGACGAAATCGATAATGAGCATCACCATTGCGCAACAATTCATCGGCCGCAGGAATAATTGCAATCGCATCTGCGGGCAAAGAGGCTGCTACTTTTTGTCGTCTTGCCTTATATTCTTCCGGGCTAATCATCTAAAGTATCCTTTATAATCAATAATAGGAACAGTCAAGCTCAATGTGCAGTTTCGCCAGAGCCATGCTCGTCATCATTAGCTATCAAATCACCATATAAACGCAGTACAGCCATACGAGCATATTCACTTACTTCCATCAAGGCACGCTCATCTTCATCTTCATCAACCTGCAGGCTTTCATATTCCAACTCAGCAAATTCCTGTAAATGTTGCAAGGCTTCCTGCGACTCTTCTTCCTGAAATTGTTCATAGCCAATACCAGATATCGTCATAGCTTGCATAAATCCTTCGCACCATTGACTAAAGGCCTTGGCACGTTCAGCCAAGGGTTCATGGTCATCAGGCAGAAAGAGCTGAAATTCAAAATCAAAATTAACAAGCTGATGCTGGCTGATAGTATAAACCTCGAAGATAGCAAGAGCAGCTGCGCGGATTCCCTCATCTTTCCTATTGGGTGTTAAGGTACGCAAATAAGACTCTCCCTCACTTGCAGCACCTGCGCATAAATAGCCACACATAATCCCATGCAGTTCACTTCCAGAAATGGGCAAGTCCAATAATGAAATAACATCGCTGAAAGGTTGATAGGGCGGTAAGTGGGTTAGATCATTTTTAGCAGACATAATAAACTCATAACCAGAAATTGCTAATAATAACCGATTTGCTCGAGCATTCCAAAGTTGCTACTATTTAATAAGAGAATTATATAAAATAGCGACTTAGCCCAATTGGGCAAATCGGAATGAGAACTTCGAACAAGCACCCCTCGTTCATCTATGGGCAGCCTCTCACTCCTTGGGGAGAGGTAAGATAAGTGGAGTTCTTTTAGGAGGTCCAATAAAATGACTAAATCAGAATCCTGCTCCATTAAATTATTAGGTAAAACCTATGAAATTAAATGTCCTGATACGGAAATTGCCAATCTTGAGCTGGCGGCAGAAAAATTAAATGAGCAATTATTAGAAAGCACGAAAAAATTTAAACAACTAGACGAATTTCAGGCCTTGCTTTTGGCAGCGCTTAATGTCAGCCATGAGTTGATTACTTGTCAAAAACAACAGGAACAACAACGTCAGCAGGTAACAAAGTTTATCAATTCACTTGAAAATAAAATTCATCAGGTCGTACACGGAAATATCGGGCAAGACCCGCAAACTGACTAATTTCTATTTCGGGGTCGGGAGGAAGACAAGGGCGGGAACAGCGGAGTTACTCTGTATACTTCAATAACCGCTATCGGCCTCCTCCGTATGTGAAGCCAGGCAGAAATTAAGGAATACTAACATGCCTATACCTACCAGGATAATCGACTCACATATTCACTTTTATGACCACAAAGCAAACGTCCATCCCTTCTTGGATGAATTTGATCCAAATTATGCTGCCTTTGTTGGTGATTATTCGACAATGGCAAGAAAATATTTGTTAGAAAATTACTTAGAAGATAGTACTGGCTATCAAATTGATGGGATTGTTTGGCATGAATTTTTATCGACAGATCCTATCAAAGAAGCAAAATGGGCACATAATTTGGCTAACCAAACCAGTATAGCTCAATCTATGGTGGTGATAATCGATTTTCTCGATCCAGGATTAGAGAAAAAACTGGAGCTATATAGTAGCTTGCACAATGTAACCGCCGTACGCGAACACATGGTTTGGGATAATGAGAACCCTAAAAAACGCTTCGCAAAACGCCCCAACCTTTTATCTGATCCTACTTGGCAAAAAGGGCTTGCGGTATTAAATAACTATAATTTTAAATGCGGTCTTGAGGTATTTGCGCCACAGTTAAAGGAGCTTATCAATGTTATTCAATCTTATCCCAATATCGGTTTTACTCTTGCAGTAATGGGGTGGCCCTTGGATTTAAGTGAAGAAGGCTATAAGCAATGGAGGCAAGATTTAAAGCGACTGAGCAAGTTTCAAAATATATGTGTCGATATTTCGGCAATTGAATGTATTTTTGGAATGGAGTGGACTTTAAATCAGGTCAGACCATGGATTTTAAGCGTCATTGAATTTTTTGGTAGTACACGGTGCATGTTTGGAAGTCATATGCCTATAGCTAAACTTTCAAGCAGTTTTGACAATCTTTATTGCACATATGAAAGCATAACTGCTAATTTCTCCTCTACTGAAAAGGCAAGTTTATTTCATGACGTCGCAGCCGATTGGTTTAAACTGTAGTGAGTAAGTAGTCGGTTAATCTTAATAGTTTAAAGTTATAGAGAGAACGATGCTTAAAATATGGGGACGCCGAAATTCATTTAATGTGCAAAAAGTAATGTGGTTAATCAGTGAATTAGGCATAGTTCACCAACACATTTCCGCGGGTGGCAAATTTGGTGGCCTTAATACACCTGAGTTTTTATCAATGAACCCCCATGGCCGCGTGCCATGTATCCTGGATAAAGAAACTGCGGTTTGGGAATCTCACGCCATACTGCGATACCTAGCTGCGCGCTATGGCCAACCAACATTCCGCAAACATTTTCAATTACTCAACTTTTGAGTGGCCGCGCTATAGGATTAGCAGATATTTGTGTTGGTACCATACTTTACCGCTATTTTGAGCTGAAAATTGAACGACCTGAAATACCAAATGTTGAAGAGTGGTATAAGCGCTTGAAAAATCGACCTGGTTATCGTGAGCATGTCATGATCCCCTTTGATGATATGAGAGAATGTCTCGAATATTAGAGGTGGCCTTGAGTTAAAAGGAAACCACTTTTGTCAGTTCTGCATCCCCGGCCCCGTTTAACGAAAAAAATACGTAAATTTTGACTAAGTTGGTTTACCGAGAAGTGTAGGATGGTATACTGCAATTAACCCGGCAGTGAGTGATTAGTGAACCAATACTCACAAACAGGGGAGCGTCCTGTAGCTGGCGTTGTGCAAGCCCACCTTAAGTGGGAAGCCTGAACCATCTCATCCGTTCCCCACTTGAACTCAAGGGTTCAAAATCGTCGTCTGTCGGGCCACTTTTATTTCTATCGCTTCAATTGTTCTTTCATTCCCAATAGCTCATCACGAACTTTTGCAGCCTGTTCAAATTCCATATTTTTTGCATGTTCATACATTCGTTTTTCCAGAATTTTAATTTGTTTTATCAATTGGTCTGGAGAAAAAAGATGATAATAGGGTTGGGGTTCAGCAAGCTGAGATTTACGCTTGCTGCTGTAAGCACCTTCCATAATATCATTGATCGATTTTTTAATCCCCGTAGGCGTAATCCCATGCATTTTGTTATAGTCAACTTGCTTGCTGCGCCGCCGATCCGTTTCGTCAAGCGCTCGTTGCATGGAACCCGTTATTCTGTCGGCATATAAAATCGCGCGTCCATTCACATTACGCGCCGCCCTGCCAATGGTTTGTATTAAAGAGCGATCAGAACGCAAAAAACCTTCCTTGTCGGCATCAAGAATGGCTACAAGAGAAACTTCTGGCATGTCTAATCCTTCGCGCAGCAAATTGATCCCAACAAGGACATCGAATTCACCAAGACGAAGATCTCTAATAATTTCCATACGCTCAACAGTATCAATATCAGCGTGTAAATAACGAACAGCGATACCATGTTCACGTAAATAATCGGTCAAATCTTCAGCCATACGTTTCGTCAATGTAGTAATTAAAACGCGCTCGCCCTGCGCAACGACCAAATGAATTTCCGACATCAAATCATCGACCTGAGATTTCACTGGTCTGATTTCGACCTGCGGATCAATTAAACCCGTCGGGCGCACAAGCTGTTCTGCAATATTATCACTGTGCTCTAATTCATAAGGCCCTGGGGTTGCTGAAACATAAATCGTTTGCGGAGAACGATCATTAAACTCCTCAAAACGAAGAGGACGATTATCCAAAGCTGAGGGCAGCCGAAAACCATAATTCACCAGCGTTTCTTTGCGAGCTCTATCCCCTTTATACATACCACCAATTTGCGGCACCGTCACATGCGACTCATCAATGATAAGTAAGGCTTCAGGCGGCAAATAATCAAATAAAGTCGGTGGCGGTTCACCGGTATTTCGTCCTGATAAATAACGTGAGTAATTCTCAATCCCTGAGCAATAACCTAATTCCAACATCATTTCTATATCAAAATTAGTGCGCTGTTCTAGGCGCTGCGCTTCTATTAATTTATTTTGTGCATTAAATTCAGCTAGACGAAGCTGCAATTCCTCTTTTGCCAAATCAATGGTTTGCAGGATTTTTTCACGCGGGGTGACGTAATGGGTCTTTGGGAAAATGGTTACCCGCGGCAGTCGTTGTAAAACTTCCCCTGTGAGCGGATCAAAACGAGCGATATTATCAATCACATCATCAAAAAGCTCGATACGGATTGCTTCTTTCTCCGAATCAGCAGGAAAGATATCAATAACATCACCGTGAACCCGAAACTGCCCTCTTTCAAGTGATTGCGGGCTGCGAATGTATTGCATTTCAGCAAGCCGTCTCAAAATTTTGCGTTGATCGCATTGTTCTCCGCGGGAAAGATGTAATAACATACGCAGGTAGGAATCGGGATCACCCAAACCATAAATAGCTGAAACGCTCGCAACAATAATAGCGTCGCGTCGTTCAATCAGTGCCTTGGTCGCTGATAAACGCATCTGTTCAATGTGCTCATTAATAGAAGCGTCTTTTTCTATAAAGGTATCTGAAGCCGGGACATAGGCTTCTGGCTGATAGTAATCATAGTAGGAAACAAAATATTCGACTGCATTATCAGGAAAATAGGTTTTGAATTCGCCATAAAGTTGAGCCGCCAGGGTTTTATTGGGCGCCATGATCAATGTTGGCCGTTTCATTGCCTGAATGATATGTGCAATGGTATAAGTTTTACCCGAGCCGGTAACACCTAATAATACCTGGCGAGCTAAGCCCGATTCCAGACCATCAATCAGTGAATTAATTGCAGTTGGTTGATCGCCGGCGGGCTGATAATTTGAGTAAATTTTGAATATACTTTTCATAATATATACTATAACCGATTTATAGGGTGCGCGACAACCGCCATCCATTGACTAGAAACATTGTATGGGAGTTAAGAATGGAAATGGCAGCACGTATACAACTAGTTAAACCCTCACCTACCCTTGCTGTAGCTGCTAAAGCTGCAAAAATGCGTGCCGAAGGTTTAGATGTCATCGGTTTAGGTACCGGTGAACCGGATTTTGATACGCCAGTGCATATCAAACAAGCAGCCATTGCTGCCATCGACTCGGGATTTACAAAATATACTGCCGTTGATGGCATCGCTGAACTTAAACAGGCTGTCAGAGATAAATTCAGTCGCGATAATGGCCTTAATTATGAACTCAATCAAATCCTTGTTTCAGTGGGCGGCAAACAGAGTTTTTATAATTTATGTCAGGCTTTCATTAATGAAGGTGACGAGGTGATAATTCCTGCGCCCTATTGGGTTTCATATCCTGATATGGTCTTATTAGCAGGGGGCACTCCAGTTATTCTGCAATCAACCTCTGCTGAACGCTATAAAATTTCACCAGCACAACTGGCTAAAGCGATTAATCCCAAAACCAAATTGGTAGTACTAAATAGCCCATCGAATCCTTCGGGAATTGCCTATAGCTTTGAAGAATTATGCGGACTTGCGGAAGTATTGCGACAGCATCCTCATGTTCTCATTGCCACAGACGACATGTATGAGCACATTATATGGACAATGCCCTTTGCTAATATTTTAAATGCCTGCCCTGATTTATACCCTCGCACAATTGTATTGAATGGCGTTTCCAAAGCTTACGCGATGACAGGCTGGCGCATTGGCTATGCCGCAGGGCCTGCTCCCTTAATTGATGCCATGAAAACCGTGCAATCCCAATCAACCTCCAACCCTTGCTCTATCGCCCAAAAAGCCGCTGTAGCTGCTTTAAATGGCGGCTTGGAAACCGTGGAAAATATGGTTGCTGCCTTCCGTAAGCGCCATGACTTTGTTGTTGAACGTCTATACGAAATGCAAGGCATTGAAGTCATTCCCGCCGACGGCACTTTTTATATCTTCCCAAATGTGCAAGCCATTATAGAAAAACGCGGTTTTGCCAACGATGTACAATTTTCTGAAACCCTTTTGCAAGAGGTTGGAGTAGCCTTGGTACCCGGCTCTGCTTTCGGTAATGAAGGCTGTATACGTCTTTCTTTTGCAACCAGTATGGAAGTATTACAAGACGCAATGGATCGTTTACATCGCTTTTGTAAATGAGTGTAAATCAGGGTAAAAATAAAATATTCTCTAATCCCTCTTGACCCACTAGCGGAATCAATTTAAGATTCCGCCTCATTCCCCGGTAGCTCAGTCGGTAGAGCGGATGACTGTTAATCATTAGGTCGGCGGTTCGAGCCCGTCCCGGGGAGCCATATACAGTAAGGGTTTTGGCTATAAAGCTCGACACACCCAACTCATTATGGGGCACTTGAGAATAACAAGTGACAGCAACACACAAGAGAATCGGCATGAGTTTTCTTTCAGCCAAACGGCTTTTATCACTAATTATCGTAAGTTCTTTCTTCATCATTAATGTATCTTCGCTTGCCGCAACACAAAAAACTGTTCAATTAACATCAATTCAAAAAAAAGTGGTAGAACTTGAAGCCAGCTTGGGCACCTAAAGTAAAACCAGAAGTCACTCCTCGCTGGCAAACATATCAGAAATATTTCTTATGTAGCTGAACTTGAGAATCAAACAGTTGGCTTTGGGGATCTTACGAGAGATGCTTATTTAGATAGATTCTTTGTGCATAAAGATTTTCAAGGTCAGGGGATTGCTGCTGTTATTGTGCAAAAATTAGAAGTGCGAGCACATGCATTAAATCTTAAAGTGATAACTACAGTAGCAAGCATTTCTGCCAAGCCATTTTTTGAAAGGTCTGGATTTGTGGTTATGAAAGAACAACAGGTTGAAATTCACGTAGTAAAATTGACTAATTTTGTAATATTCATCTGGATAAATTTATGAAATATAATGGATCCTGCCATTGCCAGCGAGTTAAATTTGTTTGTGAGTTTGATCTAGAACAGCCAACCGTTTGTAATTGCTCATATTGTCACAAGCGCAATGCGATACTTCATATCGTTGAGGACATAAAAATTTATGAAGGTGAAAAAGAATTAACAGGCTACAGATTCAACAAAATGAAGGGCGCTCATCATTTTTGCAAACATTGTGGTATATTTATATACAGCACACCTCCTGAGTCTGTTTATCCTTATGCAATCAGTCTTTGTACATTAGATGAGTGTGATTGGCAGCATTTACCATTGATTCATTTTGAAGGGAAATCTTTATAAAGTAATGTAGAGAAAATATGGCTAATTTTAAAAAATTAACTCTTGGTGAAGAACATGCGTTAGAAACTTTTCTAAAGCACTATCCTGAGACATCGATGTTCTTACGATCGAATTTGCGTAACTCAGGAATAGAGTATACAAGCGACACACCATATCATGGAGAATATTTCGCACATTACAACTCTTTAGGGCAGATTCAAGGTGTTTTAGCACATTACTGGAATGGAAATATTATGATGCAGTGTCCAGATCCAAGTGTGTTAAATGATTTAGTTTATTACTTTAAATCACATTGTACTCGGTCGATTTGTGGTATTTTAGGAGATGAAAGGCAGGCGAAAATCGTGATTGATTTACTTGGAATTAATCCGCTATCCTTTGCCTTAAATGCTTTTGATGGCTTATATCAACTGTTACTATCAAAAATAGTCGTGCCAAATAAAGTTACTTCCGATTATCAGTTAAAAAAAGCAAAATATTGCGATCCATACATTTTAAAAAAATGGCTAACTGATTTTCACGTTGAGGCTCTAGGTGCAGATTTAAGTAATACTGTCTCCGTGGAATCAATAAACAATTCAATAAACGACACCTTCAATCGTGATGATCTTTGGACATTAGAGCATAATAATATACCACTGTCTTTGTGTGGATTTAATGCTTCACTACCAGATATTGTGCAAATTGGGCCTGTATGGACACCAGTAGAGTATCGTAATCATGGTTATGCAAGGTAACCGTTCGGCCAACTACACCTAGCGCTAAAATAGGAGCGCATTAAACTGATCACTTTCAAAAACAGGAGGCGATCATGAAATACAAAGAAGACTGGCAAGCATTAATCAATGAATATGAGTCCA
>JACCSX010000046.1 GCA_013812775.1 Tatlockia sp.
AATCAAGGTATACATGATGACTATACCACCCAGCGCCAGTACGGCGGAGTTAAAAATCCCAAACATCGCACCCATAATCTGGCTGCCGGTACCGTGTAGAACCCCGTCAACAATTCCGAAGATATTAACTAAAAAAATGACCGAAACATCTGAGGGCGGCGGCGCTAAGCTTAAGGAGCCATTGGATGTAGAGGCAAAAGCCAATAATGGGAACAATAATGTGAGCAGACCAAGTGCGAATTTTTTCATCATTTACCGCCCATTAAGCCCTTCCTATACCACTCTTGTAAGGTACATCCCAATTTGCGTTCCTTAATTTGAAAGTACCAAAAGTGATAGCGAAAGGCTAAAGCTAAAGCAATTAGCATCACCGCCATACTAATTATCGTTGCCTTAAAACCCCCATAAAATAAATGGTAGATTCCATAGGAAAAAATAAAAAATGCAGCTACACACATAAACAGGCTTAGCCGATAGAGCGCTGACTGCCTGCTTTGTAGATCCTTTTCACTGAGGTTTAAGCGACTCATCGCCTCCTCAAAAGTCTCTCCTGCTTCCTGCTCCTGGGGCACAAACATCTTCCGGAAACCATTTGCCAAATAGGTTGTAAAAGATTTCATCCGGTCAAAATCAATCCAGGCTCGTACGTTAAATATACGCCCAAATACATTTGCTGTTCTTGATCCTGGCTTTTTTTTCATATTCTTTACTTTTTATAAATAGACTTTTACTCTTCATACTATACTATAGTAGTTATAACAAGCGCATCCCATCAATGGATTTGCACCGTAAAAAAAGAGTAAAAAATGCCAGATCTTAGTCATGCAGCCTCTTCACAATATTGGCACGAGTATGTTGATCCTATGATTTACCGTGTTATTACCTTTATGGAAAGTGTAGAAGATTGGACCCTCGATGGTAATCCTGAACTTGAAGATGCAATTAATCAGCTCGGTAAAGAGCTGGATGATATTGAAAAAATTGACATGGGTTCGCTTGCGCAGGAAGATGTTTTTATTCGTCTTGTTGGTAATATCAAATCGGGTCGAGGTTTACGGTTATTACAAGCTATAGATACCGTTCACCCAGGATCTGCCTCTCGAATATTAATTCATGCAGAAGAAAACAGTACTGGTAGTAATGATCCCGCCGGTTTTTTTCTTAAACGAAATATAGTCTTTGAACGTTTACGCTTGCTTGCTCGTGTTTTTTCGGAGTATCGTTTGAAGCTTGTAGCTCGCGCTCTTGAAGGGGAAGAATGATGAAAATGCTTAGTCGTCTTGTTTTAACCAGTATTTTAATCCTGAATGCATCAGCAGGTTTTTCTTCTGCCGGTGTGGGTGGCACTGGTGGTGGAGGCAGCGATTCTGGCGGAACAGGCGGTCAAGATTTGGCTGATTTGGTAAAATATTTTCTCAATTTAGGCAGCTTTCTTGGCTATAATCTGCAAAATGATCCCACCGACTCGGGTAAGACAAAAATCAGCTATAAACTTCTCACCCCTGAGACTGAACGCGACAGCGATGTACCACCAGTACAACTGATAAATAACATTGTGTTTAATAATTTTCTGGGTGGCAGCTTTCTAGTTAACACCGTACCCACTATTGCCCAAGTCATTTCTGATTCTGCAGGAGGCGCTTACCCAGATTACGTTAATCCTTTTGCAAGTTATAGCCTTAATCCGCAGGGCCTCTTGAAGCAAGCCAGTTATTCTACCCAAAGCCAGGCGGGAGTATCCATTTCTGCACTGATTGATCAACCTCCTTATCAAACAGATCCCGTTGCACAGTCTGTTTTGAATATTTTGGGAACACCCGATTACAGTTACTGCATGGATAATGCAGAAAAGCAGTTTACCTGTGATTACAGCGAGACTAATAACAACAGTACCAAGATAATTAATGAATACCAGGTAATGGCTAATGCTATTGGAACGCCGCTTCCTGGAACCAATGATTACTTCACTTTTTCCCATATTGAACCGCTCTTGGGCCAACTAAATGCTAATAGCCTTATTACTCCTCTTATGTATTCCAATACTGCTTTCCAACAGAATAATAATAACAATGAAGGAAACAAACCTGGCCTAAAAGCGATGAGCCAGGAACAACAAGCGGCCAACTTTATACGCTATGTTTCAGGGGCGGTAGCACCAATAGTTATGCCGGATCGGAATGTGTTTGATAAATGGGTAACCATCGCCAAACAACCAACAAGCGTTGTACAACAACAAGCGCAGGCTATTATAGCCACCTATCTGACTGCCCTTCGGGTTTATGCAGCACAAGTTTCTGTAGGTGTCTCAAATTTATATTACATCATGTCAAAACGATTACCCCAGGGAGAGGAAGGCAAAGCCAAATCAAGTCAGGCTCTTAGCGAATTTAAAATGGCAAGCTGGCGTCTTTACAATCCTGGCCAAACCGATATGAAATCGCAATGGATTTCTCAAATCAATAATGCATCTGCAGCCTCTGTACAAAAAGAAATGGCGGTCTTGCTTGCTGAAATCAATTACCAGCTCTACCTTAATCGCCAGCAAGATGAGCGAATTCTGCTGACCAACACCTTATTATTGCTACAAAACTCAAGAGCAGCACAGCCTAATACGCAGCTTAATCCGCCAAGTACAGGAGTATCAGGAACTCAGGGAAGTTTTTAAAAGGATTTCTTCCTATTCAGGCGTCAGAGTCTTTGGCGCCTGATCAATAGAGAATTAGCCTTTTTGTACGGGTTTATAAGCAATGTACTCCGGTTTCCAGATAAGCTCTTTAATGCGTTTTTCTATTTCGTCATCGCTTAATTGTTCTGCTAAATTCGATTTAACCGCTTCTTTTGCAACGGCAACAGCCACTTTATAAGAAACCTCTCGCACTTCTGTTAAAGGTGGGAGTAAATTTGCCTTGGGATTATTTTTTGCAGGTGAACAACTGGCCAAGGCCTTTGCAGCTGCCATAAACATCTTATCGCTGACTTGCTTTACCTTTAGAGCTATCAAACCTAAACCTATTCCAGGAAAGATATAGACATTATTAGTTTGATCGACGCGAAACAATTTGCCATTCTTGACAATATTACCAAAAGGGCTGCCAGTGCCAATGACGGCGCGATTATCAGTCCAATGCATTAGATCAGTAGGTGTTGCTTCACTGTGAGTAACAGGATTAGAAAGTGGCATGATAATAGGCTGATTAACATGGGCTGCCATTTCTCGTATTATTTCTTCGGTAAATAACCCGGCTTTGCCTGAAACCCCCAGCAAGGCATTTGGATGTAAATTTTTAACCACTTCTTGCAGGCTGATACTTTCCCTATTTTCACATAGCCACTTGGCAACGATTTTTTTTGATTTTAGAAATTTCTGTTGGAAGGGGAATAAATCTTTCATTCCTTCAACCAATAAGCCATTGCGATCAACCATAAAAATTCGATCTCTAGCCTCTTGTTCTCTAAGGCCATCCTCCACCATAGCATGCACAATAAGTTCAGCAATCCCACAACCGGCAGAACCCGCTCCCAGGATAACAATATTCTGTTTAGCCAAACCGATGCCTGTTACTTGAACTGCAGAGAAAAGAGTGCCAGTAGCGATTGCTGCTGTTCCTTGCACATCATCGTTAAAGGTACAAAGCTGTCCTCGGTATTTATCCAATAAACGAGTAGCATTTTGCAGGGCAAAATCCTCCCATTGCAAAAGAATATGGGGAAAACGTTTTTTCAAAGCGCTGACGAAGCTGTCAATAAAATCATCATACTCCTTGGCTCGCACTCGTTCATGCCGCCAACCAATGTAAAGCGGATCACAAATTAATTCCGGATTATTAGTTCCTGTATCTAATAAAATAGGCAAGGTATCTGCAGGGAAAATCCCGGCACAGGCGCAGTACAAAGCAAGTTTTCCAATTGGTATTCCCATGCCCCCAGCACCTTGATCACCTAAACCTAAAATTCGCTCACCATCAGAAACCACGATTACCTTTACTTGATCAAAGCGCGAGTTTGCCAGAATTTGCTCAATACGCTCACGATCAGGATAGGAGATAAATAAGCCACGGGGACGTCGATAAATATGGCTGAAACGAAGACAAGCATCACCAACGATAGGTGTATAAACAATTGGCATCATTTCTGTAATATGTTCACAGAGTAAATTATAAAATAGGGTTTCATTAGAATCTTGCAGATCACGTAAGTACATATATTTCTCAAGGTCAGACCCCTTGGATTGAAACGCTTTATAAGAGCGAGCACTTTGTTCCTTGATATTGCTTTCTTCAGGAGGTAATAACCCAAACAGATTAAATTCTTCACGCTCTTTTTTAGTAAAAGCAGTGCCTTTATTTAGTATTGGGTTGGTAATAAGTTTGTAATCGCTTGTTTTTACAGAAAAATAGGGCTTTCCCTTTTCATCCACGCATCGTTCATAATCCACTAAGATCTCCAGATTTAAATAACCCCAATTAAGTATAGAGGTTATAAACATATTTGCAGCAAAGTCTGTGAACTCTTCCAAACCTGGCACTGATCACGCGTCATCCCGAGAAGAGCGAGGATCTCTTGATAAGGAGCGCCGAGGCGCAGTCCTGGAGATCCTTCGCTGTGCTCAGGATGACGTGAAATTGTCCTCATGACATGAAATTGTCCTGTGCAAAAATTTCCAAGTCCTGATAAAGTTATTATCCTTAATAGTATAACTCGAGTAACAATGATAGAGACTAAGGAAATTGAGTATTCTGACGGCGAAATAACCTGCCGTGGTTTTATGGCCTATGATAAAGAGCTTTCGCTACCATTGCCCGCTGTTATGGTAGCCCACGATTGGGGTGGTCGCGGTGAAGACGCTTGTAACAAAGCAATACAATTAGCACTTATGGGCTATGTAGGTTTTGCAATTGATATGTATGGGCAAGGAAGACTTGGAAAAACGAAAGATGAAAAACGAGAACTAATGACGCCTCTAAGAGAAAACAGAGGTGCTTTGTCAACTCGCATGCTCGCAGCCTTCAATACAGTCTCCAAACTAGCAGAGGTTGATAGCAGCAAAGTTGCAGCTCTTGGTTATTGTTTTGGTGGTTTATGTGTTTTGGATTTGGCAAGAACTGGCATTAATATTAAAGGAGTTGTCAGCTTTCATGGTTTGCTTTCTGTGCCGGAGGATGCGCTGCTTAAAACGATAGCGGCGAAAATTCTGGTCCTGCATGGTTATGATGATCCCTTAATTCCACCTGAAGATCTAAATAATTTTGCGATCGAAATGACGCAAAGAAAGGCGGATTGGCAGCTGCATATTTATGGACTGACTGCTCATTCCTTTACTGATCCAAAAGCCAATGACGATGAAATGGGCCTTCACTATAATGCAACAGCTGATCGTCGATCCTGGCAAAGTACAACTCAGTTTTTGGAGGAAATCTTTAGAGATTAATGGAAACAGCGGACAAGCCCTGAGAGTTTCACAGGAAATTAAAACGCCTACGTACCGCGCTTTATGCGCGGTATCCAGAACGATCAACCCTCTAAATCAGAGTCATTGCGCCCCAGGGAACATCCCCTTGATACCGCGCATAAAGCGCGTTAAGTAGGCGTTTGTTGGCATTTGCAGGCGTTTTAATTTCCGGGGAAACTCTCAGGACAAGCCACAAACGTAGGTTTATTGGCATTATTAGGAACTCAGCCAAACAACATCTTCCACGCATTTAGTCGCCACAGCTCGTCCTTACGTTCTGCCGTTAATTGAAACTCATCAAAGAGTTTTTTTGACTCACCAAGCCAGGTTGATACATCCATCTGACTTGTTTGTCCTAAATCGGAACTATAGATTACTCTGGGTAAAGAACTTAGAACTTCAGCAAAATCGTCTTTTGTTTGATGGCCTAGCAGATAAGTAAGGCCTGTTTGTTCAATCCAGATAAAATCCTGTTGCGCTAACTCCCTTAAGGCCGTTGCATCTAAACCTGTTAAGGGATTAGCGGGCTGGTTTAATAATAAGTTAGATACCCCATATTTGAGGCAAGCATCAATCAAAGAGTAAATTTCTTCTTTAGAAGCATGCCCTGTCGACAGGACGATTGGATAATCGCCTGCCATTTTTAAAATATCGATAACCTCTTTTCGCAAAGTTTTAGCGTCATTAAAGAGGGTCTCAGCAGCCAGCAAGGTTTGCGGACTCAGATAATCATGGCTAAATTGTCGTGATAATTTAGACTGGTATTGCCGGCCAGTTATGGTAGGAAAATGAACAATCATCTTTGCAGTTAACGACGACTGATACTCAGCCAAGGCCCGCATAATGACTCGATAATCAATCCCACCGGCAATATGGTTTAATACCACAGAAGGAAAAACAGGCAGTCCCTGACTTTGAGCAAGAGTGGCTTGCACTGAAGTGGCTCCTAGATGGCTTTTTAGCACAACAACACCCTTATGAGCCTGATAACAAAGGCCTGCCTCCATCGCAGTTAAACTGCGTTTGTAGAGATCTGGAGCAGCATGATAATGGATATCAATGAATTGATAATCGTTCATTGCGCTATTTCTCCTCATTATTCCAGGGTTGATTATAACGATAAAATTTACGAGCCTTCTCTAAACTGGATCCTGCTTTTACAGCAGCGATAATTCGCTTCTCCGTTGCCTTTATAATTTCTGCCTTGGAAATGATTTCATCAAGCAAAGCAATAGGGATCACTAAGGCACCATCTTCATCAGCAAAAATTAGATCCCCTGGATTGATTAGCACGTCATTAATTATTAACTGGCAAAGTTCACCCGATTTATAGACTCGATTTTTACCTGAACGCATATATACAGCGCTACAAAAGAGTGGATAGTTTGCAGCCCTGATGCAAGCAACATCTCTAACGGCTCCATGGACCAAAGTACCTGCTATATTTTTTTGCAAGGCTACCTGGGTCAGGATATCACCCCAGGTGGTACAATCGTTGCGGCCTTTATTGTCAATTACTATGACGGATTGAGGCGGTACGGAATCGATATAATCGGCAGCGCCTTTAAAGGTGTCAGGTTTTTGTTCATAAAGCGAATATTCGACCGTATAGGCAGGACCAATAAGCTTAATTCCCATAGTCAGAGGTTTTATATTTAATAAGGCGCCGGCTACAGAGCAGGCATCCAGGGCGTCAGATAGTTCTGTCGTGCTCAACGCCTGTAAACGCTGGTACTGTTGTATGTTCATTAACAAAAACCTCAAATGGTTGCCGCGCTGAGTATAGCCATAGCCATCTCTTCAGTCGAAGAATTTCCACCTAAATCATAGGTGACATATTCTCTTGCTTGAACGACTTGAGTGAGGGCTTTTGTAATTTTGTCAGCTTCATTACTGTAACCAAACTGTTTAAGCAACAAGGCGATAGTTAAAAACATCGCCCCGGGGTTCGCCCTATTAATCTTCATTTTCGGGGCGCTGCCGTGGACTGGTTCAAAATAACAGCCTTTCTCACCTATATTAGCACTTGGAGCCAAGCCAAGCCCACCCATTATACCGGCACCTATATCGGATAAAATATCACCAAACATATTTTCAGCCACAATAACCCCAAAGTCTTCAGGTCGCCTTATCATCCATAATGCGACTGCATCGACATTTAAGATATCGGCATTAATATGAGGATACTGGCTTGCAACGCCTTCAAAAATCTCGCGGCCAAAGGCCCCGCTTTGCCGTAATACATTGGGCTTATCTGCTAAAGTGACCCTTGGCATTTTTTGTTTATCAGCATATTGAAAGGCAAATTTAAACAAACGTAGCAGACCCTTTTTAGTTTGCAAACGCAAACTACAGCATAGTTCATTTGGATCTTTATTTTCCCAGGCAGGATTTTTATCTAACAAGAGTTTCAGCTCAGCCGGTATAGGATGATAATCAAAACCCGCATACAAACCTTCAGTATTTTCCCTAATCACGGCAAAATTAAAGACCTTACCCTCATTTTTAATAGTAAAGCAGGGTCTGACATTGGCATATAAATCAAGTTGCTGTCTTAGTTGAATAATGGGTGATAGATAAGGAGGCGGGTCTTTTTGAAACTCTTCGCCTAACTCCTCCAAAGCTTCTCGCTTTGGCTTGCTGGTTGTTGCGCCTAATAAAACCGTATCGCTTTGCCTTATCAATTGCCAGGTTCTCTCAGGAATAGCCCGCCCTTCTTTTTGCCAGAAGGCCCAGCCAATATCACCAAAATTTAATTGCACAGGAATATTTAAGGCTGCAAAGATAGGAATCGCAGCCTCGGTAACCTCAAGACCAATACCATCTCCGGGTAAAACAGCAATAGTTATCAAGGCCTTGAACTCCCTAATTGATCTAGAATAATTTTTTGGCAAAAGACTGGATTATCCTGCAATACACGCATTCCCGCTCCTGGGACTATGACAAGGCGCCCCGTTGTAGGAACAATGGCATTAGCTCGATTAACCAAATTTGAACACTCACCAATTAAATGCAAATGATCGACTGTTGATTTGCTTAAAATGATGGTTGAGTTGCTGGTTAAAACCCGTTCTAAACCAAAGATTAGACGCGAGGCAACGAGAGTTTCGTTGGCAACTTCGGTGAATTGCTGTGGGGCTTTATTAGGATAAAAAACATCCTTATAAAGAAAATTGAGCGCCTTTATCACTTGGTTCCCTTTACAAAAATACACCACTCTACCAAGCTTTTCCCCTAAGTCCTTATCGGCAAAGGTTGGAGTAGAAAATAAGATAATGGATTTATTATGCCCTGCAAAAAGATTAAAGCACTGCTGTAAGATAACACCGCCGAAGGAGAATCCAAAAAAAATATCATAAGACTCCAGATTCTTTTCAATTTCAATTTCCCAAAGTCGATAATAGGCTTCATTAGCAATGTCTTCCTGGATTGAAAGTGGATCAATAAAATCAATCTGGTAATCTTCTTGAAGAAAAGACAGGGTTGAGGCAATCGCTTGGATTTCTGATTCTTGCGGCATAACTGGCCCGAGGGCAAGAATTTTTTTTTTCATAATTTTCCTAAGAAAGATTCGCTTTGTAGAGTTTAAGATCAGCTGTTGAGAGATCCGTAATTCCTCTAATAAATTCATCGAGCTCAATATCTTCCAGCCCTATTCCCAAATTGTTACGGACAAAATTTGCTGCAGTTAAAATCTCTCTCAAGCGGTATTTTTTTACATCAATGGCATGTAAATAGGCAGTAAAAAATTCCGTTTTTAGATTACCTATACCTTTTCCCATACCAGCAAGAGAAACATCAATAAATTGGGCCCCATTATTCAGGGCCGCTAAAGCATTTGCCTGGGCCAAGCCTAAATTATCATGCGCGTGAAAGCCAAAGGGAATTGTATAAAGTTTGCAGAATTTGCTATAAATGCCCGCAATTCTGGCTGGCAACATAGAACCGTTTGAATCAGCGAAATAAATGATATCGGGATTATGTTTGCTAATTGCAGCCATCGCTTCATCAAGCTCCTTTTCCTTATAGTAGGACATATGGATAAAATTGACTGAGGTTTCCATACTGAAGTCTTTTGCCATAGCGAGTACCGGGTAGGAACTCTCAATCTCACCTTTGGCAATGCAAATGCGCAACAAACACACGCCACATTCTTTTAACTCGGCCAGATCAGATTTTGTCACATTTTTAGGATGAACCATTACCGCAATTTTGGCATTTTTTATCAGCGATTGACAAAAGAGAAGGTATTCTTTTTCACAAAAACCAGCTCTGCCAAGGTTTTCAATAAAATGTAAGGAACCATTTCGATACCCAATTTCAATATATTCCAGACCGGAATTATCGAGCGGCGTTAAAATGCCTTCTAAAATATGATCCTGAAAATGAAAATTGGTACGATGGCCTCCATCTCGTAGGGAAACATCTAAAACCTGTATCGTATTCATAATCCTAAACCTATTTGCTTTCGCTTTGTCTTAATCTACATGAATTGCTTATACAACAGAGCCAATAAAATTACAAAAATTAAGCTTCTCGCATAAAATAAAGTCTTTCTATTAGTATAGATCAGAGCCAGATAAGCAAGCGGATGTTGATAGATTAAGCTACGTATTATCTTCTTTGTGACTGGATTAGCCGGGCCTGACATTGGAATTTCGTGGATTTTTATAGAGGGACAATCATTAGCTTCGATGATAACACCCTCTGTGGTTTCAATCGAAATATTAATATCTCTACATTCCACATCAAAACCAACAAGATTCAAATTCAACACGTGGGCCGCCCGAATCATTAGTTGCTTGTTTTCTTTACAAATTTGTTTCCCTAAGGATTTAAAAGAACCTCCACGTGAAGCATTAGAGGTATAACCTAATAGAACTGGCTCATCATGCCGAGGGATATAATCCAGATTAATCTTCAATTCATCTAACCTGATTCGGCATTCCTCATCAATAATAATATTACCCAGGGCATCGTTTTGCTTTTTACGCTGACTATTAGTCTTCTCAATCAGTTGTTCCACATTATGCTTGCCGTCCCCAATCACATGTGCGGGGAAACGTTCTATTACACCAATAACCTGGCCGTTAAAAACAAGAACGCGATAGGATTTTAGATTGGCGTGAAATTCTTCGAGTAATAATAATTCATTATTGGAAAATAGAGATTCCAGGTGTTTTTTCAAAAGCTCGATATTTTTTATATTGCATAAAACATCAGTACCTTTACCACCATCAATTGGTTTGATCACCAAAGGAAAGTTATAACCTTGCACTATTTCTTCAAGTTTACCTGCTTTAAATTCTGATTTGGAAATACCTGTTAATTTTGGAACTGGAATAGCAGCTAAGGCAAGGACTTTGTTGGTGCAGTATTTGTTTACAGCAATTTTAGCACTGCAACTATCATTAAAAGGCGTTTCTCCCCCGCGAAAATAGTAGAGCTTTTTACCTAATTTGATTCTGAATGCAGCAATGTCGTCAATTCGTTCTACAGGTAGTAACAAATCTAATGAGCTTTTGTAGTAAAGCTCCGCGTTCTTGTCTATAACCAAATCCTCTATTATTACCTCTTGATCTCATCTCCGCCTAACGCGGCGGAGATGAGATCGTTTTTTTAGGGTTGTGTTTTAGGAGCTGGACTTGGTTTTACCATGTCCGCACAAGTTCCTGCTATTGTATCAACTTGTACTTTAAAGTCTTTATCGACCATAGTTTTAAAATTTTTGATGAGTTCTGTCAACTTGGGTTGCGAGCAGGTGCAAAAAGCCGCTGTATTTAGCTTTGCCTGTTCTGACATCTGTGGATAAATAAGCTTCCATTTATTCAGGCAGAATTGATTCACATCATTTTCCGTGGCCTTATCCAAGCCTACCTCAGCTTTCAATGAATCCATTGAATCCTGCAATAAGGTACGTGACATACAAATCTGAATTGCCTTATCAACTGCGGCATCGGTATCCAAGGGTTGGGTTAAAGCACAGGCACAATATTTTTGACCGAAATTTTGATAGCTCGATTTATCTTTTACGTCAGCGAATCGTTTCATCCAGGATGAAAGACAAATACTTTCAAAGGAGTCGCCTTGTTTGTTTGCATCTGCAGGAGTCTTGGTTGTCGTAGTATTCACATTAACTGGAACTCTAGTCGTTGTAGTACTAGCTGGTGCAGTAGTTGTGGTGTTGGTGGTTGTGGTGTCAGTAATTAGTTCATCCGCATTTGCCAATAATGGACAAAGGCTAAAAACCAAAGTTGCTAATATCATTTTGCGGCGATAAAAACTCATAACGTGAATCCTCCATTGATTTGCCAGGCAACATCCTTTCTACGAATTATCATAGCCCAAAGAAAATGATTTAGCGAGTCGGGGCTGTCTCTTTCAAAAAGAGAACCTTAGGCAGAACGCAACATTTTGAGCTGTGCATTCAGGGCGCCGTAAGCAGCTTCAATATTGATATAGTTTTTCTTACCAAGATAATAGGATAAAGAGCCATCATTCTGAGGTTTTTTTGCCTGTAAAGCCACATTGAATTTCTTAGATTTCAAACGGTTATATTCCTGTTTCTTAGTAACAAAGTAAAAATTTCTATAATTAGAATTGGGGCGATAATACAAGGCCATTATATCAGCGGCCAGTGAATGCTTTGGAAAATATTCTTTAATGGAATAATCGCGATTATTATGCACGGCTACTATTTTTCCAGTTTTTGGCAGTAAGCATAAAATTTTTGTCGCTAGCTTTTTGACTTCGACATAAGCGCCCTGCGAATAATGACCGTATTTGTGCAGGGTTTTTCTTATACCTTCATTGGTAAAAATACGATTAGGGTCAAATTCATAACGAAGCCCTTTTAAATGAAAAACGATATTGCGTTGGCCTGAATGTTTAAGGGTAATTAAGGTTCCGCCTTTTCTCACTACATAGAGCCTTGCTGCAGCCAGAGCAGTAACCTCATTTTCGTGCACATGGACCAAGGTTTTTCCCTTGCCATTAGTCTTTATGATGTGAACCTTGGTGTCACCTAATTTAACGGTATATGTTTCTGTGCACATCATGGTATTCAGAACAAAATACAAATATATCAAAAAGTTCATAAAATTATATATCCGGTAAGCTGGTCAAGTATTATACACTTATGAGCACAGGTTAGGCAACCTCTATTCGCGAGATTTAAATATAATTCAAAAATGTTACACATTCTTGCATTGTCTTTTCCTTAAATTGTATACCCTTTGATCAGAGCGTTAACAATTGATATTGCAAAGCTTTAGCCAAGGATTGATATTTATTTTTAGTGCCTAATTTTTTATTTAATTTTTGAATATGAAAATTAACTGTTCGTTCGGTCAATTCAAGATTTTGCGCCATTTGCTTCACAGAATAATGCCTGGCAATAAGTAATAAGCATTGAATTTCCCGCTGCGTTAGGAGGAACGATTTTTTTTCAGGCGCTTCATTGAGGAGATGAACCTGAATAAAGTGAAAGTATAAATAAGATGCGACAAAAAATTCATGCTGCAGCGATTGCTGACGTAAATTAATAGCATCCTTTTGCATTTGCACTAATAGTAAAATTGCAAAATTATTATGAGCGCCATGAATAGGAATTGATAAGCCTTCAACCGCACCAAAAGCAAGGGAATCTTGCCGCATTTTACGTTCAGATTCAGAGCTGGCCTGAGCCAATTGTTGCTTTAAATTCCAATGAATTGGCAGATGATTGTTATAAACAAAGCGCAGGGTACTATCAATAGTGTCATAATTTTCTTCAAGGTAATGTTGATGCCAAACGCTAAAATTTGCTGAGCAGGTATCATATTTTAATTTGTTCTGTGAATTAGGATGATAGGCATAATATGTAAACGAAAAGGTGCTAATCCCCTTCCGTGCTAAATAAGAACTCAAAGCAAGATCGCAATCAGAAATTTGATTCGCTTCTGCTAGTTCATTTTCAAGTTTTTCAAGCAAATTATCCATGTCTATTCATCCTCCTGTAAGTCAAAATAACAAGCAAGCAATTTGCAATTAAAATGGAAAGGAAGAAATTACAATAGCCAAGCTGCTGTTCCAGCCAGCCGCTAAATGCGCCGAAACATACATAACTCAAAGCCATAGTGGCTGTACAAACCGTATACATTGACATGGGGTAAGTGCTTTGATTCGCAAGTGTTAGTAAATAGCCCATATAAGCACCGTTTGCGAGACCAAAGGCAAATTGACTAAACATTATTGTTATATAAATAACATAGAGACTGGGTTGGGTGTATGTTAATAACAGGAAGAAAAAGTGGCCGATAAGAAGCAGAATAGTTAGCCTTTTCATGCACCAGGCAAGGCTATAACGGCTTAGTAACAGACCGGAAGTAAAAATGCCGATCATCAGGGCAATAGAACCACAAATCCCATAAATTTCGCTCACTCGAAACAAACCAAGATCCAGGCTCCTTTTATCGAGCAGGAATAGTGGAATGATTTTTTGCATCTGGGCATCCGAAAAATTATATAAAAATATGAACAATAAAGCCGGATAAAATTGCTTGGAAGTCATTAACCCTTTATAAACCGAAAAATACCCCCTTTTGTTTCTTTAAAGACGGTTTCAATTTCAGGTATTTTTAGACCATGATAAATTGTCAGCATCAAAGCCATTGTAAATAAGCAATAAAAAAATACTATCCAGACATTAAATTGATAATAAATTGCTAATTGCCCGACACCAGCCAATAACCCGCCTTTTATTACTAACCGACCCATTTGATAAAAAAAACTCCTTAAGGCAACGTAACGTTTTTGCTTTTGATCATCCAGATTAATGAGATAAATTCCATCAGAAACAATATCATGAATAGAGCCCGTGAATGCTAAACAAGCGAAGCCCAAGGTGCTGATAAGGAAAAAATGAGAATGATTAACACTCAAAGCTAAAATAAAAAAGAGCAGAGAAACAAGCCCCTGAGTCAGAATAGTGAGTCGTTTTTTGGTGAGAAATCTCTCAAAAGAGGGAGCCAATAAGGGCTTAACAGCCCAGGGAAGGGCCAATAGACTGGTTAAAAGCGCGGACTGGGTATTATCCAAACCCCGCTGCTGGTACAACATCGTTGCAATTAAGCTTATAACAACATAGGGCATGCTTTGAAAAAAATATAAACTGGCTATCCATTGATAGGGTTTAGGAGGTTGTAATTCAGACACTAAGCAATCTTTGATGATAGAATTTGTTGCAAATTGTACCACATTAATTCATTGGCGGGTATTAACGGAACCTCGACAATTATAGGGTGTAAAAGTTTCCATGCAGACCGAAGGGTAGATGCAATGGCAAACAAACTTCTGCTACTAGCTGCATCGATAATGCATCTATAATTATCAATGATGATAATTGAGTGGATACATTGAATGCTATAGACAATAAAACCCCATCATCTTCCAACTGACCCTTGGGTCTTGCAACAAATATAGCCTCGCCCAGATAGTTATTTTTTTTGTCCCAACGTTGTATATCTCCTGTTTGGGTATTCAGTTTTTGTATCGAATTAAAAAATTGAGCTTCTTGGTAAGCGAGCAAATTAGTATAAACAAACTGATAATTATTTCCGTTGCAGCGCTTATAATTAATCCTTGGAAATTCATGGGCATTGGTTGAAAGGGTTGTCTTTTTACAACTTTTTGAAGGCATGTCGATGACATAACGCCTTATCTCACCAGTGGGCAAGGTTGGTTTGCTTGAACGAAGATTTGACAAATACAATTTATCATAAGGGTTTCCAGAACTGTGACATAGTAAATCCATAATTATTTCGTTCTTATATTCATAGGCATTCACAGAATGCAAGCAAACAAACGGGTCTGTTTCTATCTCGTGAATTTTTCCATTTTTGCGATCAATAATAACAAAAAATGATGCCAATTTTTCTTGATAAGACAAGGTATTATTAAAGGGCGCTCCCAATATTAACTTTAATTTATTCATAACTAATGGTGATTTAAATAGAATGATGTAGTTTTTAGTTATGCTAAAACTATGAATATAGAACAAGCTCTCAGATGAGTAAGTTCCTATGATTTTACGCGTTCTACTTAAGGGTTCTACTCTATAGATGTGGTATTTAGTGGTTTTTCCAATTTCAATTGAAATATTGATTAGCTCGCCGGTTCTAAAATCAAAATGAGGATGGGCCGTGGTTAAATGTCCTGGAATTTTATCAAAAAAATTGAACGCAGCCTTAGTACTTAAATCGTTAATATCAAAAGAAATAACAGCATTACCTTCTGTCATTGCGATATAACTTTCGTCGATGCAAGCTGTGTTTACAACGCAATTGTCGTGAGGGTTACCGGTAACTAACTCATTAATAGAAGTTAAAATGCGTCCTGGTTTGGATTTGCTTGCATAGGTACCGAACTCATTACCCTTTAATTTACCCAGTTTATTACTTTCAACATATTCTTTTGATTGTAAGAAACGATTTTGAAAACGGACTGACCCAGCCTTAAAGTCAAACTTTTTAAGCATAGAAAAACCATCAAACCAGTGGTTAAAAGGAGTTGATCCAACTTCAAACTGCCCAGGCCCATTGCTAACAAATCTTCCGGATAGCCAGGAAGGAACTTCGCCATTGATAGGGAGCTTGTCCAACGTTGTTTCATCATAGAGAGAGGAATACGCCTTAAAAAGGTTTGGCTTTGTCTTTTGCATCTTGCTATACTATTGTTATGTTAACGTAGTAAACATTATAGATAGGCATGTTAACAATGTCAACATCAAAGAAACCTCCTGCAACAGGGATGAGCTATCATCATGGCAACCTTTTAGATGAACTCAAGAAACGAGCTATCGAGATAATAGCAACCCAAGGTATATCGAAAATCAATTTGCGCGATCTATCTACAAAGTGCGGGGTCTCTGCCACCTCTGTTTACAGGCACTATAAAAACAAAGAGCATTTACTCGCAGTCATTGCAGAAGATGGATTTAAACTATTGCATCAAATCATGTTAGCGACAGAAGACCCGAATAAATTTCAAAAAATTGGCATCGCTTACATTCATTTTGCCCTTCAACATCAGGTACATTTCCAACTCATGTTTGGACCCTTTCTTGAGAAAAAAAATTACCCGGCATTATTAGATGCTAGTACCGAAGCATATCAGGTGTTACGTATCCAAATTGAGCAAGGAATTGCCCAAGGAATAATGGTAGGGGATGTTGACAGCCTAACTCGGACAGCTTGGGCCACAGTCCATGGTACCGCTGTGTTGCTACTAGATAATCAATTCGTTACTAATAACAATGACCTTGTAGATTGTGATCAGATAGCTTCTGAAGTCACAACGATATTAGGTAAAGGATTATATACTCATCAATTTCTTGAAAACATTGAATAACTCAAATTGAATAGCCAGTGCACAACAAGGGGACTTGTGAAATCACGAACAAACAACAAGGCCGACCAATGATAAGACTTTATTCTAAAACAAACTTGGAGCCGCAATAGGGGCAAATTTCTGTGCCAGTTTTTTCTATTGGCAGATAAACCTTTGGATGAGCATTCCATAAGATCATGTCGTTCGTTGGGCAACTTAAAGGTAGATCACGGTGGTGAACTATATATTTCTTTTTAGCGCAGGCTGGTTTTTCTTTCTTTTCAGACATCTTGTTTCCTCTGGAAATATCAATTTGAATTAGAAGCTCTTTAAGAGTGGCTATTATCTAATATTTCTCTAATGAGCGCTATAATTTCGGTTCTGCTCTTTGGATTGTCACAATAAAACCGATGAGCCTTTGGCCAATTACGCAGCCAGGTCAATTGGCGCTTGGCTAGCTGCCTTGTTGCTGCAACTCCTTTATTTTTTAAGCTGTCGTAATCAAAATCCCCTGCCAAATAATCAATCACCTGACGATAACCGACAGTGCGCATCGATGGACAGGTCGATGCTAAATGCCATTTCTGCAGAAGTTCTGCAACCTCATACACCAAGCCTTTATCTAGCATTTCCTCAAAACGACTCCCGATACGCGCATGTAACCAGGCGCGATCCTCAGGTTCTATAATTAAATTTACAAAGTGGTAACTTTGGTTTTCTTTTTGTTCTGACCAAAAGGAAGAAAGCGGTTTGCCAGTTAATTGATACACTTCCAAAGCACGTAAAATACGCTGACTATCATTAGGATGAATTCTTGCAGCAGATTGTGGGTCAATCTGTGCTAACTCTTGATGCATATAAACCCAACCCTGTAATTCAGCCTGCTGAGATAAAACTGCTCGCAAGGTAATATCTGCTCCTGGCAGAGGAGAAAGGCCTTGTTGTAAGGCATTAAAGTACATCATTGTCCCTCCCACTAATAAGGGGAGTTTATGACGTTGATAAATCGATTCACAAAGGGTCACAGCATCTTCACAAAATTGCGCCGCCGAATAACTTTCCGGAGCATCCAGGATATCAATTAAGTGATGTGGGGCAATAGTCAACTCTTCTTTTGATGGTTTTGCTGTGCCAATATTCATTTCTCTGTAAATCATTGCCGAATCGACACTAACGATTTCAAAGGGAAAAACATTGACCAATTCACAGGCCAGGGCAGTTTTACCCGAAGCAGTGGGACCCATTAGACAAAAAATAGTTTTAGGCATTTAGCAAACCCCAACAGGTTTCTATGGATAAATGCTTGCAGTAATTCTTAAGTTTATCACTTGCCAGAGTTTGCACATAGTCAATTAATATCTGCAACTCTTCCGGTCGCAACTGTTGAACGTTAAATGATTGTGAGGCTGCTAATAAATCAAACAATTTAATGATTGAAAGGAGTGGAGCAGCAAAGAAAGCCGTTAAAAATTGTTTAAGATCCAAATGGGGCACAATTCGAGGTAAAGCCCGAACTAAAAGCGAATTTTCTCCGGCTAAGTTCAACTCAATACCGAGCTGACTCAAGGTCTGGCTATAGGAATAAATCGTTGCTGGATTAAAGCTGATAGGAAAACTTACAGGCACTAGCAAGGGGCGACTTGCCAGTGGCAACTGCTCTGTTGTCAGAACGGATAATAACCAACTGCGCTGAACGGCGATGGCATCAACTAAATAAGGTTGTTCCTGTAAAAACAATAAGGCAAAGGATTGATTCAAATTAATCCATGTTTTTAAGTCCGTTGATGTTCCAACCCTACTTAGCAATGGTGACGGTAAATAAGGTTCAAAAAGATTAAAGGATGGGGTTTCAGCTGCCACAGTCGCCGTATCATACTTAACCTTTTGCTGCGGAAGCTGCAAGGCAGATACCAGCTGCGAACTTATAAAGTCATGCACATATCTCGGCTGTTGAAAACGAACTTCATGCTTGGTCGGATGGACGTTGACATCGACTTCATCGGCTTTAATAGTCAAATATAATAAACAGGCAGGATGGCGACCGTGATAAAGTATGCCCTCATAAGCTTGTTTGATGGCATGATTGAGCAATTTATCCTTTACCATACGGTTATTAACATAGACCCAGATCTTATCATTTTGACTGCGCTGATAATCTTTTGTAGAGATTAGTCCCTGCAAACTCAAACCAGCATGCTCTA
>JACCSX010000056.1 GCA_013812775.1 Tatlockia sp.
TTGGCAATCTCTTCCTGACCTGCTTCGTCAAGAAACTGAGCCAATCGCTCTCTTGCTGTCAGGCGGTGGTGATGATTGCAGTTGGGACATACGGACAAATTTTTAATAAGCTCAGAGCCATATAACACTGAGCCGCAGCCCAAGCATTTAACCCATAAACCTTCAGGAACCCCTTTTTTCTGAGAAGTTTCAGTTCTAATTTTTGAAGGTAATAATTTTTTCAGCCAACTCATAAACAAGAATCCGTTAATACCAAAGCGAAATAGTATAACCTGAAATTTATTTCAGAGCTTGTTTTTATTACAAATTAACTGTAAAAAGGCTGAACAATTACTAGTCTTTTAAGCAATTATTTAATGAATATGGCCAATTAATGCCTATTATACTGCGCCGTTTTTGCAAGATCTATAAAGTATATTTTCAATGTGCCGTTATAAGAGAATATGAGTCCTAATGTTGGGGGCATCATGAAAAAGATGACATGCTATATTATGGTAATAATAATGATTATGGTCGCTTTTCCCACCTGGCCCTCTACCAGATATGGGGAAACACTGTGTAATTCTTCGGACTATTACTGCATTAAAGTAAAAAATGGTGAAACCTGGTCTACCTTATTTCCTAATCCAGAGACTAAGGATATCGTAAGACGCATTAATCGTATGAATATCAGACTACAGGCCGGAATGACAATTGCCGTGCCTAAAAAAATTGATCGATTGACAATCTATGATGTCTCTCCTTTTCCTCGTTATATTGAAGCAAATGGAGAAAAAACCATCTATGTCAGCCAACAAAAATTAGCCTGGGGAGCCTATGATCAAAGCGGTGAATTATTATGGTGGGGCCCGATTTCTTCCGGATTAGATGTCTGTAAAGGGGTAATCGGTGGCTGCACTACGCCGACTGGTTCCTATCGTATAGTCCGTAAACAGGATATCGATTGTATATCTACTGCATTCCCAAGACGCGCCGCTGGTGATGATGGTGGCGCACTAATGCCTTTCTGTATGCATTTTTTCCGGGGTTATGCCTTGCATGGTAGCGAAGATGTTCCAGGCTATCGCGCTAGTCATGGTTGCATACGAATGTTTACAGAAGATGCAAGATGGTTAAACGAAGAATTTGTTGATTTGCCTGGTGGCGAGCAAAAAGGCACTCGGCTTATTGTCGATGCCGTTCATTAAAAAATTATGCTGATCAATGAATGTTTTTGGAAGCCTTGATGCAACGCTACATCAAGGCTACTTTCTGTATTTCAACGATATGGCTGCTGTGATCTAGAAACATAATTATAATCTAAGCTTTTCAGAGTCGGTATACGTTTTCCCCGTTTTCGTTTTAGCGACTTTACTAAATGATTAGCGGCATTTGCGTCTCGTCTACTCGCATTTAAATCCTCGTGTAATCCTGCAAGCTTTTGAGTAGCAATATCTTGCATCTCAGTAATTTCTTCGTATAAACGGTTATTTTCACGTTGAAGGTTTTTAAGTTCTATCTCCAACATTTCTTTACACTTTTGTAACCCCTCTGACTGGCTTAGGGCAATATAAAGCTCAGATTCAATTTTTTGCAAGGAATTCAAAAGGTGATTACCAAAAGGCGATGATGAGGTAGTTAACTCATTAAGGGTTGCACTATTAATTTCAATTTCTTTGAAGATGCATTGAAGACCGGCCATGACTTTTTCCAAGGCATTTGGCGAAAGAAGCGGCGTCTCGATATCAGGTATAAATTCCAGGATTTCAGAATTCTGCTCACTAATTTGATAGAGATCCCACCATTTATATAGGTGTGCCAAAGCCGTACTACGATCTATTTTAGCCCTGGAGCATATTTCTTTTATATCTGGAATATGCTTTTTACCATTAATATTAAAGAGGTTATTAATTTCACAAAGTACGTAAGTTGCTGACTGTTTTCTATTATTTTTCATTTCATACTCCTTCTGCTTTTGCATGTCAAAGCCCAGCAGTACCAACTCTGAAACAATAATCGTTCTCCTAAATCCACTACATTTACTCCCTTAAAATCTCAGGGGTTAGAGGCTAAGCTTTCATTTGTCTATTTAATGCGCGATATTTTTCTCTCTTTACCCTATCCATAAGTTTGGGTGCGGATGCATCATTTTTATTTTTGATATTTCTATAAATTTGAGTGGCTTTACTGCGTTCCTGTTCAAAGAGTGTTTGTGATTGAGTTGTCATTATTATTCTCCCTTTTATGACTCATTTTTATAATAATAAATTGTGACTTGAATGTCAAACACTATGTCACCGATCTGTTGACAAAATATGAATAGAGGTAATTTCCTCAATAAGTTAAACTGAAACAGGTCCTTGTGAGTAAATTAATAGGTGTGAAATGAAAATATATTTGGCATCAAAAAGCCCAAGACGGCGAGAATTACTCAGCCAGATGGGTATTCAATTTGAATTGTTAATCGTTGAAACCCCTGAATTCATGACAGCAGGTGAATCAGCAGAGGAATATTCCATTCGGGTTACCAATGAAAAATTGGAGGCTGCCTCGATAAAAATGAAGAATGAAAAATTAGCGATAATGCCAATATTATGCGCAGATACTGAGGTGATTCTAGATGGCAAAATTTTAGGTAAGCCCCAGGATATTCAAGATGCTTTTAGTATGCTTAAAAGCCTCTCTGGGCGCAGTCATCAGGTGATAACCAGCGTTAGCATTAACTATTTCGATTATCAAAAAACCCAAATAAATAGCACGACCGTAACCTTTGCAAGTATGTCGAATCAAGACATTCATAATTATCTTGCAACCGGTGATTATAAAGATAAGGCAGGCGGTTATGGCATCCAAAGTTTTGCAGGTCAATTCATAGGTCGTATTGAGGGATGTTACTATTCAGTAATGGGTTTGCCATTAAATACGGTGCGGGAGTTATTAGTGGATTTAAAAATGCATTATCCAAACTTGACCTAAATTTCTCTGACAATTGGCCCAAATTAATAACTCTCCACCCTGAGGACAGAGTCATTACTTTAGGAATAAATCCTCTGCCAACTTTAGCGACTTATCCCTGAGAAATGCATAGGAAATTTGAACGCCTACGGACCGCGCTTTGTGCGCGGTAATGAGGTTTAAAGATTTGACTTATAACAGTGAACTAGTAGCTACTCCTGAAAGTAATATTTATTTTATTGTAACATTGTGAAAGAACCCTTCACTCCATGGGAAGTTAATCTGGCACGCAAATTATCAGACATTCTTTTATTAGCAAAGGGTCCGACTTTTACTACGAAATGCTTGGAATATCTCTCTATTGTGACAGGAGAAGGGGTCAATTTCGCAAGTTTAGACTTAAAAGTAGCAGCCAATTTTTCCGAACTGAAAACCCCAGCTTGTAAATAATAATGAGCCGATAGCTTACCAGTAGCTAGAGCCTCTATTTCAACAGGAGCTGTACCGCTTGGAAAAACACCTAATTTTGCTGCAGCAGCATAGGATAAATCAATCACCCTATCAGAATGGAAAGGACCGCGATCGTTTATTTTTACGATGGCAACGCGGCCATTTTTTAAATTTTTAACTCTTACATAACTTATCAGAGGTAAGGTTTTATGAGCTGCTGTCATCGCGTACATATCATATTTGTCACCACTTGAGGTACGTTGTTGATGAAATTTAGTACCATACCATGAAGCTATACCCCGAACTTTATAACCACCAGAGCTCTTCAGAACCTTGTAAACTTTTCCATCCACCACATAAGAACCTGGATTTCCATAACGGCTATAAGGTTCATTTTTAGGCTTGGGTTCTCTAAAAAATACTGGCATAGGCCCTTTGGGCGCACCATCTTTAATTTCAGCGGTTTTTAAAATTGGAGATGATTTACTGGCTGAGCTTGTAGGGTGTGTGGGAGCTGTGGCACAGCTGGAAATGAAAGCACATAGAAAAAAGATACCAATAATATACATTATTCACTCTGAACAATTTTTTCCCTAATATAATACAAAGCTACCCAGAATTGAAAGACTTAGCAGCGCAAAATTTACCTCCCAACTTTGCGGAAGCTTGATATAGTACAAACTAATATCAATAAGAAGATATATAGATCTTTAAAGAAAATTCGTAACTCCCCACGTCATCCCGAGCGAAGCGAGGGATCTCCCTGCAGTGGGCACAATCTCTAACATAACGATCGATATAAATCATCCCACTCAGGATTCAATGTATTAATCAGATCTTGCTTCTTTTT
>JACCSX010000071.1 GCA_013812775.1 Tatlockia sp.
ATCACAAATGCAGGAACAATTTGTGCAAAAAAAATGTTTGGGGAATATGCCATTTACTGTGACGACAAAGTGGTTGCTTTAGTCTGTGATGATCAACTGTTTGTTAAACCAACCAAGGCAGGCAAGGCATTTATTCCTAATTATATTGAAGGACACCCATACGTAGGTGCCAAATCTTATTTATTAATTTCTGGAGAAATATGGGATGAAAGTGAGTGGCTAACTGAGCTCATTAAAATTACTACATCAGAATTACCATTGACAAAAAAGAAGGTTCCTAGCCGAAAGAATATAAAGCATGATAGTCAATAATATGCTTTCCAAAGGGTAACCTTCCTTAGCGTACGTTTTCGTACCATTGGACTTCAAACCCCTATTACAAAAACGGCTCGTTCTGAATGGTATTAGACCGATTATTAAAATAACGAGCAACTTCATATTGAAACAAAGGCGGCAAATAGTTAAACTATCATGCATTGATAGTTTAACAAAGCACTATTTTTAATGTGTAAACGGCCAAATTAAATTGCCGATCCCAGCCACATTATTTTGCCTACTTATCAATAATAAGCTGGCAATTCTGCAATTAGAGTTGTCATAGAATTTACCGCCAATGATGATAATTGCTTTCTTTAAGAAGAGCCATGCAGGGCTTTAAGCACTGCAGCAAAAAATGCACCATCATTTACAGTAGTTATTGCTACCGGTTTTGGTCGTGAACTTAATACTACGATTACAACCTTTTCTTTTTTATTAATGTAAATGTGTTGTCCACAAATCCCCTTAGCCTGAAAAGCACCGTCATGAACAGCATCCTCTTTGGGAAAAGTCCACCATAAATATCCATAATCTATTTGCTTACCACCAATGAGCTTCGAACTGCCAGCTTCATTAAACCATCCTTTTGGTACAATTTGATTACCATTAACAACCCCATCCTCTTGCACTAATAGACCAAAGCGTCCAAAATCTCGTAGTGTCGCAGCAATTCCCCCATTACCTACACCCATACCGTTATGTGATAGCAACCACCAGCTTGCATTGCTTTCCATACCCCAAGGTTTCCAAATTTTTTGTGAGAGATATTCTGCTAAAGGTTTGTTTGTCACTCGCTCAATCATTGTACCGATAAGAAAGACGTCGCCTGAATTATAATTCCAAACAGTACCAGGTTCTGCAGCTTTTTCTAAAGTACTCATGAAGGGCAGAACTGCTTCTTGATCTCTGTTTAGCTGCATCTCCAATAATTTGCTACGCTCTGAATATGGATCCGTATAAGTTTCATCCCATTTTATTCCCGATGTCATTTGCATCGCGTTGCGCACGCTGACATTGTCGTAAGGACTACCTTTAAGTTCAGATACATATTTTGAAATAGGATCATTAAGACTTTCAATATAGCCATCCTTCAATGCGATGCCAACAAGAGTTGAAACAACAGATTTAGCCATTGAAAATGATGGCCAGTGTGTTGTCGCTTTTGTTCCCAATTCATAATCTTCAAATACAATTTTTCCATTTTTTAAAACCAAAAGTGCTGCCACTCGATTTAAAGATAAATAATCAAACAAATCGTATTTTTTTCCATTTACGTCAAATGTTATATTCGCTAGCTTGATTTTTGATTTAGAGAATTCGCGTAAGTAAGTTCCTTTCTTTATAACATGCACTGGGAACCATTTGTCACTATGTGAGAATGTGTAAACTTGCTTATCAGGTGTAACTGCGCCATCAAACACTTGTCTGAGAGATGCAATTTCTTGGCTTGCAAAGGTGTAAGTGGGCGTAATAATTGCTATGAACAATAATAACATTCCTTTAATGAGCGAAAATTTCTGCTCTATAGATTTTTCCAGTGGGAGTAAAGATGAGCATTTAAAGGAGGGAAAACTCATATAATTTGCCTTTTTAAAAGGCATTATTATATGATTGGACCAATAATTACTCAAATATATTTTCGGGTTGGGGCAGCGACATTTAATTATAATGTAATAGGAGCTATTTAAGTTATTCATAAAATACCTATTAGATGGTTTTTTCACCATTTATTACTAAATTCTTCAATTACATGGGCATCAGTAAAATTAAGATAAATAGCCGTAGTTTCCAATCTGTCATGCCCCAATGCTTTTTGCACGGACGCCAGTGAAATTCCTTTTTGGAGGGCAAGTGTTGCAAAGGTATGTCTTAATATATGTGGCGTCACTTGATTTGTAATTTTCGCTCTGTTAGCAATTACTTTCACAATTTTTTGAACTTGTCGTGCACCAACAGGAAATTCTTCATTAATGGCATAGTAATGTTCAAGTAATGCACGTACCCGATTTGACATTGGGACTACTCTTTTTTTTGATTTTTTTCCATAGGGTCCCCCTTTACCTGATATACGAAGTGACTTTTGCTGCCACAAAATATCTTGAGCAGTTAATGAGCATAATTCAGAGACTCGTAACCCGGTGTCAAGCAATATCCAAATGATCAATTTTTCAAGCATTGTTTTGCATGCTTGACATAATTGGTCAGATTCTTCCGCTCTGAGTGGTTCTCGTACAAATTGATAAGGCATAAGTTGCTCCTATGATTTGATTCGCTTTCCTTCTAGTTTAACGAATTTAGTTCGCAAAAGGTTGTTATTTTATAAATTAATGGTCTAGGCTAATAATACAAGTTTTTAAAGGCCTTGCTGAGAAATGATGATGCAATCATCATTTCAGCAAAAGTGATGGAGTTCGTCTTTTTAGGTGGAATGCGAATTATGGATGATTTTGCGTCACTCACGCAATTAAGTGATGATGAGCGAGAAAATGCCACACGAAAATATCAAATTATTGAGCCATATATTAATGGTGAACAATTATTGAAAAAGATAGCTGAATATAAATCCATACCGATTCGAACGCTTAATTTGTGGGTTAGAAAATATCGTACACATGGACTGGTGGGATTAGCGCGCCAATCTCGTTGCGACAAAGGATTGCCAAGACAATATGAGATTACTCTACAAAAGCTAATAGAAGGGATTTATCTAAAAAAGCCTATGCTATCTGGAGCCAATATTCATAAGCTTATAACCGTACATTGTCATAAGAAAAATTTGAAGGTTCCAAGTTATCGAAGTGTGTGCCGCGTTATTTTTAATATACCTGATGATCTGCTACTTCTAGGTAGACAAGGGACTAAAGCTTATCAGCAACAGTATGATTTATTATACCTTCGAGCGGCCAATCAGCCCAATGAACTATGGCAAGCTGATCATGTTCTGCTGGATTTTGAAGTATTAAATGATAAAAATAAGTTACAAAGACCTTGGCTTACCGTGGTTATCGATGATTGTAGCCGTGCTATTTGCGGTTATGAATTGTCCTTTCTCTCCCCATCCGCAAATAAAACATCGCTTTGCTTCAGGCATGCCATTTGGAGAAAGTCTGATCCAAACTGGGGTATATTAGGTATTCCAGAATCTTTTTATACAGATCACGGCTCTGATTTTACATCTAAGCATATTGAGCAAGTTTGCATCGATTTGAAAGTAAGACTGATTTTCTCTCAAGTAGGACAACCAAGAGGCAGAGGTAAAATCGAGCGATTTTTTAGGACACTAAACCAGAAGATCATTCATACATTACAAGCCGCAACTCAAATCGGTACTAAATCAAAACATATGGACATAAAGTCATTAGATGCAATTATCTATGCCTTTATTATCGAGTACAACCATACTATTCATCCTGAGATAAACTTAAAGCCAGCTGCACGTTGGCAGCTTAATGGTTTTATTCCCCAACTTGTTGATTCGCTTGAATATCTTGATCTTCTACTACTAACCGAAGCTAAGCCTCGAAAAATTTTAAGGGACGGCATCCGATTTCAGGGGTTACGATACATTGATACTCTTCTTGCTGAATACGTTGGTGAGCATGTTGTTATCAGGTACGTCCCCTCGGATATCACCTCGATTCGAGTATTCTATAAAGAGCGTTTTTTGTGCCAACCCATTTGTCGTGAATTATCACAGCTTAAGGTGGGCCTAAAAGAGATTCAACACGCCAGAAATCAGCGGCGCCGTAAATTAAAAAAAGAAATTGTGGAGAGAAAATCGCTCGTGGATGCAGTTATTGAGGCCAGTAGTATTTACTTTCAATCCTCAGAAGAAAGCGAATCCCCTTTATTGCCAACTGAATCTAAGCAAAATAAATTGAAGATTTACAAAAATGAATAAATTTATTAATACAAAGCAATACAAAAAGTTTGCTGAGTTTTGTGCTGCTTGTCACCGCGATCGGTATATTGGTGTATGTTACGGTGCTGCGGGTGTTGGAAAAACTGAATCGGCATTGCATTATACCAATTGGGATAAGATTATGAAAAATGCTAAAACCAGTAATTTTTCATCTCAACCCCTCCCAACATTCTCCATGTCACGATTCAATAGCATCCTGTATACGCCCAGCACACTCGCTTTGGCCAGAGACATAATCCAAGATATAAAACATACGCAACGGCAGTTTAGCTTGTTGAAAGAGCGAGCATTATATTTGGATGAAATCCCACTGCATGTGCACGCAAAATGTCATAATTATGCGGAGTTAGTCATTATAGATGAAGCTGAGCGATTAAAACCACAAGCATTTGAGTTAATTAGAGAGTTATATGATAAAGGTGGGGTCACCTTTATTTTTATTGGGATGCCAGGCATGGAAAAAATAATTGGACGCTATCCCCAATTATACTCCAGGGTTGGTTTTGTTCATCAGTTTAAAAACCTTGGAAAAAATGAGGTTGAATTTATAATTACTAAACATTTTTTAAAGCTAGGCATAACTATAGATGCGGATGATTTTTGTGATCAAGAAACTGTCTCAACAATTATAAGAATGACTAATGGGAATTTTAGATTAATCAATAGATTGTTAAAGCAGTCACATCGAATTATGATGGTGAATTGTATGACATCATTGTCAGCAGAAATTCTTGAGGCAGCTAGAAAATGTTTATTAATTGGTGAAAGGTAGTCAGAATAATTTAGAGCTATTACCCAAATGTCAAACCATAAAAGAAAAGTAGTACTTGCTGATTGTTTTGAATGCTACGAGTATTTTAAGCGCAGAATTCAAAACAATCGATTCCTAGATAAAAGCGAACAAAATGAAATTCGAATTGAAGCAGTCAAGGCGTTTTTTGAAATTAAAATTGGAGCTCGAACTGATGAATCTGTGCAGCAGCTGCAGAGTTGGATTAACCGCTTTGTTGATACAGCCATGTGGTGCCAGTGTTATCGTGCAATTAATCAAAAAAAATATCTCGCTAAAAATCCCCATCGGACAATTAATTTAAGTGACGATGCGTATATTGCATTTAAAAATTTTACAGATCGGAATGGCCTAACTATTTCAGATACAATAATTGATTTAATAGCTATAGCAGAATCTTTTTTAGATGCTCCGACGTCTTCTGCGTACAAACCCGTTTTAAAGTCAGCTAAACTTGAAAGAGACGATCAAACCTAACGAGCGCTGCAAGAGTTATCTTATAGAAAATAGGCAATATAATGTGGCTGATGTAGGCAATTTAATTTGGCTGTTTACATTTTAATGGTTAATCAAAAACGCAAAGTATCACAACATGATTTTCTTGATTGTTACGCCTATTTTCAGCGAGCCATTCAAAACGACCGTTTCATGAAGGATAGTCTATATGATGAGATTGAAGGACTGCGAGAAAATGCCATCAGGCTCTTTGCTGAAATTTCCATTGAGGAAGAGGGCGCTATAGGTGAACTGCAACGTTGGATTGACGCTTTTATAGATTCAGAGAGCTGGAGCCGTTGTTATCGCGCCCTTAATCAAAAAAAATACCTTGCTAAAGAGTCCCATCAGACTATTAATCTCACCAAAGATGCTTATCGTTCACTGAAAGCCTTTGCAACCAGCAAAGCATTGAATTTTTCAGAAGCGATTGTTGCTTTATTGACTATCAAGGAGTTATCAGGCAATGCCCCGGCTCAACGGTTGCAAAAGCCTGAAAAACCCGCGAGTCTTAATGACTCGGTCAGCAGCAGGGCGGCTAGCTCTAATGTCATTGCCTTATTTAAGGCTGACTTGCCTGTTTCCCAGTGCTCAGAAGTCCTGCTTCCTGAATCAGAACCGGATGGTTTTTATTTAGATGAGGAAGTCCATTGGCCTCGAAAACCTGACAACTACGACTTTAGACAAAATGAATCTTATAAAAAATACAAACAACGCATTAAGGCACTCACCATTAAAAAACCGGATGAGGACTTGCTTGCTTATTTTAACAACACCATTAATTACTACCTCAAAGAAGATAATTGCCAAGCCGTAGGCGAGCAACTACTCCTGATTCGCCAGCAATTAGTGGGTAAACGCTATTTTAAAACAGAATTTGACCCAAGCCTTTTCGCTATTAGCAAAGGAATCACTCTGCCTGGCTACCAATGGGAGGGATACGGTGATGAGCTGCTGTATTATTTAGGTCAGATTTTTGGCTGCGACTCGGCCTGTATTTCTGCTGGGAAAAAAGAGCAGCACGTCTTTGCCGGCCATAAAAATCAAGTGCAAATCGCTTACAAAGCCTTCAATACTCTCAATGCCTTTTTAAGCGATGAGGTTGAAAACTTTCTGGCAAATTGCCATAAAAATACTAAACGGAAAAATCGTTTCCGATATGCAGCCTACCACGCTAGTCATTTGGTTTCCCTGATGCTCAATTCCATTTTAGAGGAGGATGAGCACAAGCTCCTGTCCAGTGAAGAAGAGGATAAATTATCGCAATATACCGATAATCGTGTGGGTCTCTATTTTGATGAAAATGAACCCCTGGGCGGTTGGTATAATGAAAAAAATGACCTCTTTAGGTGGTGAGTTAAACCCACTCATTAGCATTTATGCTGTAAGCGTTCGGTGAACTACAGATTGAATAATTTAAATGAATAGAGATTGATTGATATTAAAGGGAAGTAGGCTGC
>JACCSX010000086.1 GCA_013812775.1 Tatlockia sp.
CAAGCATAAATCTTTATAAAATGATTAGAACTGATTTATATATTTATTATCTTTCGATAAAAATATCAATATACTCCTTATGATATATGATTATTCGTATTTTTTATCTTCGAGCATCACCTAACTAACTCAGATACATCAGTTTGGCCTGTTTTAAGATATAGGACTAAAAATGCTACAGCTTTATTAAATTCACCTTCCTTGTCAATTCCTAACCAATTCACTCGGTTACAAGACAATCAGACTTGATATAATTCTGGAGTTTGGCCTAATAATAAATGCATGAGAGAAGGAAGAGCGGGGTAAATTCTTACTTCCTTTTTGTAAAATGTTTATCTATAATGCCTCAGCCTTTGACAGTGGGAATGAATAATATGCAAGAGCGATTAGAAAATTGCATTGAGAAATTTCAATTAAATATCAAAAATGCTAAATCACAACAAAACTTATTTTTTGGCAAGAAAAATACAGCTGAAAATTTTGCAAAACTGAATAATTGTTTAGGTCATTTGGAAAAGTATAAAGATGAAACTTTAAACTTAATTGAAAAAAATATAGAAAATAAAGATTATTTTGAGGCCCACAAGGCAACTGTGGTTAACCTATTAGAACAAGTTGAAAAGAAAATTTAATTTACAAGAAAATGATTTTAAACTTGTTGTACCTCAAACAAGATATAATGAAACTAACTTACAAACTTTTAACCGTTACCTTGGAATTACCTCTAAGGTAACCTTCTTCCTGTGGACAGCATGCGCAGTAGCAGCTGTCATCGTATTTTCCATCGCTCCTTTTCCACCAGGTGCAATTTTGACTCTTGCCGCGGCAGTTGTGTTGGGACTTTTAATAGCATCAGTAGTATTTATGATTTTAACTTCGATAATAATGATGGTTGGTCATGGCATAGATTCTTCTTTCGAATGTGAAGAAAAGTATTTAGAAGGTTCAGCCTTTAATACCGATTTAATCATGGAGGCTTATACCATTTTGTATAAAGAAACCGGTAATGCTAGCAATCAGGATATTGAATTAGGGGAACAAGACCTAAATGAGGTTAATTCTATCTAGCGCTGGTTTATCTTAGCATGCCCCGCTATAACACATATGCAGTAAGTCTTTATAGAGGTTCAATGGCATTGGGTTAAGCTTCAGCCTCTTAAACCGAGAAAGGATTTGTAAGTTTATAAAAAGGCTCGGAAAAGCTTAACCGAATGCCATTGTATTCCACACGACCCTTTGCAAAGAAAATTTGCTTAAGATATTCTCACTAATTTACATTATGACTATTATAAATTTGCTAATAAATGGTAACAATCTGGAGATGTAGATTATGTTGAATAAAATTATGGTTGCAAGCTTAACAGCTATTATGTTAATCGGTATCAACTCGGTTTTTGCAGATGCAATAGATCCAATAAATAGTTGCAAGGTAGTAGTTAGCGTTTCCACCCCGCCAGTAAAGTATAATGAAAGTGTCTTTTTTAATATTACCAGTGATACTACCAATAATTCTGCTGTTGTTAATGGTGGCGCTTCAAGTCAGACTATTTATGATTTAGTTTGCTCACAAAAAAGCCCTTATATCATAAGTGCAACACATTTTAGCTCCCCATCAAATTTAACCGTTGATAACAATCACCCCGTGGGTAAATGTGTTTTAAAAGCAGGTCCAATCACATTAGGTCTCCCAGGCAATAGCGTTTCCGTTGTATTTCCTAATGATTTCATTTGTACAGAAAATTGATAGGCTCCTTTATTATTAAGTTGAGCCCATGATTAAAACTTAATCTTTACTTTCAATTGTAAAATAATATCAGAACCGCGGGTAATAGTTAGGCTTATACTGAGCTAGAATTTTAATTTAATATGCTCAATAATTTTTTGAACAGACTCTTCCACGGTATGCCTTGAGGTATCAACACACAAAGATGTTGATTCCCAAGGTTCATAATCTCTACTTAGAACATCCTTCCATGCAGGTAGCTTAAAACCTTCTATATCTGCTACTCTTCCTCTTACCCTCTCTTCATGTTTATTTTTATCAGAACAAATTAATTCAATTTCAACAAAAACGATATTTGCTTCTTTCGCAACTTGACGCCAATCATGGCGCGTTATGGCAATAGGATTAACTGAATCAGCAATAACATCTAAGCCCAAAGCTAAATTTTCTTTCGCGATGGCATAGCTTATTAAATATCCCTCAGAACCTATTAATAATGAATCCGGGTAAGCCTCTAAATTTTTTAAAGTTTGTTCAATAGTATCCACTCTTAAGTAAACGGCCTTTAAGCGCTTGGCTACTTCTTTTGAAATTGTTGTTTTACCAGTTCCTGGCAGTCCGCCAAAAATAATTAACATTATATTCCTGTACTTGGGCGGATAGATTCATACTGTTTTATTGCTGAGTAATATATACACCAAATGACGAAAAGATTGAAATATTTAACCCAAATAAGTATAAATAAGAATTATAGTAGTAATCGATTGTTGTGTTTAGTAGACTTTGAATTTAACGTCTCCGATTAAAATCTTTCATGAACCAAGAAAACAAAGCCATTCTATCCACCTTTATTGAAGTTTTTAAATCCTTTCGACAAAATTCAATCCCGACGATTTCTTTGCAAAATGATCAGAAAGCTATTATTCAGTTAACCGGTTTAAATGAGATTTTTTTCAATAATATTTGTATTAAAAAGCCAGTAGATCAGCAAAAGCTCATTTCAGAGCTAAAAAATATACACGAAGATCTGCAAATCCCTTTAACCCTTTGGTTAACCTTTGAAACAGAAACACCTGAATTTGAGCTTTTATTAAAAGAAAATTTCGAATCGCCTGGTCCTTTTTATGGCATGTTTCTGGAATTAAATGAAGCGAAACTGAGTTCCATTCCTCTTAATATTGAAATTGAGACTATTAAGACGCCTTTTCAAGCTCAACAATTTGCAAAAATTTACTCAGAAGTTTTCCAACTAAAAATAAGGGATGAATGTGAAAGATGGGCAATAAAGCAATTTAACATGGATAACGCTGATTGCGTTAATTTCATTGCTAAATTTGATGGTAAAATTGCAGGCGTTAGTAGCCTGGCTATTGACAGAACATTTTCCGCGTTCAAAACAGGAGGTTTTTATAATGCTTGTGTCCTTCCTGAGTTTAGAAATAAAGGTGTAGGTACTGCAATGGCATGCTATCGAATCAAAATCGCTAAGGAACTTGGCCTAAAAAATATTTCAATTGTACTGATGTCGGATGCAAAAGCGCGTAGTTATTGTGAAAAATTAGGTTTTCAAAACCAAAGTACCCAAACCCCTTATTTTATTAAATAGATTTAAAGCTAAGAAAAATTACTCAAAATTAATAAAGGAAATCCATGAGAATTTTGAAAGCAGTTCTTTATTTTTGCTTGCCCCTTATAACTTTGATTGGAAACGCCTGTCCTTTTTGCCTGACGGAAACAGGCCAACAAGTTCGTAAGGGAATTTTTAATCAGGATTTCCTGCTAAATCTCTTCTATACCGTTTTGCCCTTTTTGATTTTTTTTGTGCTAATACTTTCAATCTATTTTGGCTACCCTAAATATTTTTTAAAAAGGATAAATAAATGAATAATAGAAATCCACTTATCGCAGCAGGTTTATTATTGGGCCTTGGCTTGGGCGGATTTTTTGATGGAATTGTTTTTCATCAGATTTTACAAGTTCATAATATGCTTTCCAATATATACTTTCCAAATACCTTAGCTAAGGCAGAAATCAATATGTTTTGGGATGGAATTTTTCATGCCTTTACCTGGCTGCTGACCTTAGCTGGAATTTTTATGTTGTGGAAAGCTATGAACGAAAAAATGAATAACGAATCCTGGCATTATTTTACTGGATTATTGCTCATTGGCTGGGGAATATTTAACCTGGTAGAAGGGGTTATCGATCATCTAATTCTTCAAGTGCACCATGTGATTCAAAGAGCATCTTCAACAGGCCAATTCTATTCAGATATAATTTTTTTGCTTTCCGGTATTTTACTCTGTGGAATTGGAATCTGGCTCTGTAAGAAAGAATAACTGAAGTTCTTATTTTTTAATGTTGACAATCAAAGATATCGATTTAGGACAACAAATCAGTTCATTCGCTAAGGATCACCCTATACATGGTTGCGCGCGGCCCCTTAATATTTCTTCGGATAAGATATTATATTTCTCTTGTAACAATGTTAGGTCTAAAATTCGTTCATACTCGTGAGGTTCTATGCGCAATAATCGACAACAATAATTATAAAATAGTTTCATTGCTAGGATCCAATTTCCCTTCAAATGTACCCTCAAGTTGGTAGTTGAAAATTAACTGTCTTTATCTGGTGCATTGTTTATACCAAGGGAATTGAAAAAGTTCATCATCATTAGGAAAAAATTTCTAAGGGCATCAACAGGGCTAATTTGCTTATAAGCCACTGCATTTAATAAATCAGTCGTTCACTTCTGATGGCAATTCAGTAGTAGTACTTAACACATTTATAAAATGGTTTTATTCATCCCATATGATAATAGCGGTGATGTAACCTCGGCTATCACTACGTCGCCATCGCGGTTTCCCACAGGGATTAAATATTTATTGCACTATGACAAGCTTCAATCATAGAAAAGCTTAATCCCATGAACTTTCTGCCTCGCACCTCTCGCAGTATCTTGGTTAATGAATATACCCCCTGCAATATCCCCTATCTCTAATTTATTCTAAAATCCGTCGATAAAATTGAAAAATTTAAACATTATGAAGATTGATCTAACTAAAACATACAATGAATTGCCTGCACTGCCTCCTAAACAGGATATAGAAACTAAAAAAATACTGAAAGTGTGCATTGAAGCACGTGCGTCGCTGGCAGAACTGAGAAATGTGGCAGAGATGTTACCAAACCAAAGTGTTTTAATAAACTCTTTGCCTTTGTTAGAAGCCCAAGCCAGCTCAGAGATTGAAAATATAGTGACTACAACAGATAAGTTATTTCAATATGCCAATAGCAGTTCCGAGACTAATATAGATCCAGCTACAAAAGAAGCCTTACGTTATAGAACTGCTTTGAGAGAAGGTTTTGAATCTATTAAGTCTCGACCATTAAATACGGACTTAGCAGAGAATTTATGTTCAACCCTACATGGCGTTGAAATGACAGTACGAAAGGTTCCAGGAACAACTCTATCTAATCAAGCAACTGGAGAAATAATTTATACTCCTCCCGAAGGCGAGGCGCTCTTAGGAAAAAGCTACACAATTGGGAGGTATTTTTACATGATCAGAATGATATCGATCCGTTAATAAAAATGGCTATTGGACATTATCAATTTGAGGCAATTCACCCATTTACAGATGGTAATGGCCGAACGGGGAGAATTTTAAATATATTGTATTTAATCGAGCGAGAACTATTAACCATACCTGTTCTTTATTTGAGCCGTTATATCATCAAGCACAAGAAAGAATATTACGAATATCTCTTAAATGTAACTTTAAAAGATGACTGGGAATCTTGGATTATTTACATGTTAAATGCTGTCGCAAACACATCCCAATGGACTTGCAATAAGATCGACAAACTGCTGCCGAATACCTGCAGAAGCTAGTGAGTGAGGGTATTTTGAAAGAAATAGAAATTGGAAGAGAAAAAATATATATCAATACAAGATTTATGCAGATCTTATTTAAAGAGCATGATTCAGGATCGTCTCAAAACAGTATTGGAATCAACCTTTACTCATAAATATGTCAGCGTATCTTTCAGGAGTTGTTTTTTCATCTAATCCCAAGTCATTTTTCAAGCGTACTGGTTGACGCTCTGCTGTAAAAAATGACGCTATAGAATTTGAAAAATATTGGTGTGGCAAATAGGGCTTACCAAAATGTGAATATGCTGGTTTGCCTTCCAATACAGCCTGGTTAAGCAGCGCACCAGGTACTGCTTGTGTAATACGTTCTGAAACTGATGCCGCTTCAGAACCAGTAATATTAACCCTTAAAAATGCATTCTGGTACATAGGCGCATCAATGGTTAACTCAGGTGCTTTAATTCGACCAACAAGAGTATCGGGTAAAATAATTTTAAATTGAGCAGCTATTTCAGAATGTTTTCTATATATAAATAAAATTTCCTGCAAATAAGCATCAAGATTGTGAATACCTGGATGGAGGCCAAGACGAACTTGGATGTTCGAATGCTGTTTTAGTTCTGTTAATAAACAATCTAAAAAGCCTGCATCGACCTCAACAGGCT
>JACCSX010000106.1 GCA_013812775.1 Tatlockia sp.
TTTTCAGTGCGTTCATTTACTTTCCATGCCACTTCAGCTATACGACGAATACCTGTTGCGTCGAAGCTTAAATCTAAACCCTCGGTAGCCATCAAGGCTGTGTATTGTTCTGTCAATGAAGCGCTAGGTTCGGTCAAAATGCGGACAAAATCTTCAACATTAAGCGCACTCAATTCAACGCGAATTGGTAATCGTCCTTGCAATTCAGCAATTAAATCTGAGGGCTTGGCAACATGAAATGCACCAGAGGCGATAAACAAAACGTGATCTGATTTAATCATACCGTATTTTGTAGATACAGTTGTCCCTTCAACCAAGGGTAATAAATCGCGTTGCACGCCTTCACGGGAGACATCACCCCCACCGCTATTTTCTGCTCGCTTGGCCACTTTATCTAACTCATCGATAAAGACAATGCCATTTTGCTCAACATTTTCAATGGCTCGCGTTTTAATATCGTCTTCATTGATTAATTTGCCTGCCTCTTCCTCGCGCAGAATTTTTAAGGCTTTAGCAACCGTTAATTTTCTTGTCTTCGTGCGGCCAGTTCCAACCTGCTGAAACATTGATTGCAGTTGGTTGGTCATTTCTTCCATACCAGGCGGTGCCATTATTTCTACGCCCACAGAACTGGCTGCAACTTCAATTTCAATTTCATTATGATCGAGACTACCTTCACGCAACTGTTTGCGGAAAGACTGCCGAGTTGAGCTTTCTTTCTCAGTAGTTAAACTGCCCCGCGCTGATGGTAACAATACATCTAGAATGCGGTCTTCGGCAGCATCTTCTGCTAGATTCTCAACCTTTTTCATTGCCCACTCACGCTCTTGCTTAACAGCAATATCAGCCAGATCACGCAGAATTGAATCAACATCACGCCCTACATAACCCACTTCGGTGAATTTTGTAGCTTCTACTTTAATAAAGGGAGCCTGAGCTAATTTTGCTAAACGCCTGGCAATCTCAGTTTTACCAACTCCGGTAGGCCCAATCATAAGAATATTTTTAGGCATAATTTCATTACGCAGAATGGGATCCTGGATTTGCATTCGTCGCCAACGATTGCGCAAGGCAATTGCTACGGCACGCTTCGCATCATCCTGGCCAATAATGTGCTTATCCAATTCCTGCACAATTTCTCTTGGGGTCATCATCATGTTTATCTTATTCACTATTACTATCCAATTCTTCAATGGTTAAATTATGGTTGGTAAAAATGCAAATATCAGCGGCGATATTCAAGCTTTTCTTGACTATGTCAATTGCAGATAATTTGGTATTTAGCAACAAGGCTCGTGCAGCTGACTGCGCAAAAGGACCGCCTGAACCAATGGCAATCAATCCTTCTTCAGGTTCAATGACATCACCATTGCCAGTTATAATTAACGAAGCCTTGCTGTCTGCGACAGCCAAGAGAGCTTCTAAGCGACGTAAAACTTTGTCTGTACGCCAATCCTTAGCCATCTCAACCGCTGCTCTCACTAAATTGCCTTGATGCATTTCAAGTTTACGTTCAAAACGTTCAAACAAGGTGAATGCATCAGCCGTCCCACCCGCAAAACCGGCAAGCACCTGATCTTTATAAAGGCGTCTGACTTTACGGGCATTTGATTTCATGATGACGCTCTGACCCATTGTAACCTGGCCGTCACCACCTATAACGACTTTTTTGCCTCTTCTGACTGACAAGATGGTTGTACCACGATATTGTTCCAAATTAGACCCCCTTGTACGGAATGAAGCTCATAAGATGGGGATGTTTATGAAAAATTCAATGGTGGTGAATAATTATTTTAAAGGAGGTTAGCTTAACCACGAATGAATGTAGATTGGGCAACATTCAATAAAAGCATAAACTCCATTTAAAGCTGGGAGCATTTTTCACAACTACCTCTTAATTCAATAGCTCCCTTACCGAGATGAAAATGGTTTTCTTGCGATAATTTTTGTACCAAAGCATGCAAAACGCCATCATATAATTCATTCACCTGGTGACAATTGTTACATACCATAAGCACTTCAGAGGAATAATGTTTTTCAGGCTCACGGCAAAGCGTGTACGATTGGATAGATTCAATTTTATGAATTACGCCAAAAGCGACAAAATATTCAAGAACTCGATAAACGGTTGGTGGCATTGCATTTTTCTTTATTTTCAATAGGTTGTCTAAGATTTCGTAGGCTTTTAATGGCTTTTCTGTATTCCAAAGAATAAATAATACGCTCTTTCTTAAGGAGGTAATTTTTAATTCCATCGTTGCGCAATAATTGAGAAATGAGGCTGGATAAATCATTAATACCTCCCTAATGAAAAATTTTCCTGCTCACTGGGGTTCAGCTCAGGTCGGACCATCCATAAAAGACAGGCCATTTTGAAGGGGAGCAAGGTCTAAATGTTCAGCTAAACTTTGCCCAATATCTGCAAAACTGTCCCGTCGTCCAATAAATCGACTCTTTACCTTAAGACCATAAACTAACACAGGAATATGCTCTCTTGTATGATCAGATCCTGGAAAGGTTGGATCGCAACCGTGATCAGCAGCAATGACTATCAAATCATCCGGTTGAAGCAATTTCTCTAACTCAGGAAGGCGAGCATCAAATTGCTCAAGTGCATGAGCATAGCCAATGACATCACGTCGATGACCATAAGATGAATCAAAATCAACAAAATTTGTAAATACCAAACTACCAGAAGGGGCCGTTTGCATCGCCCTTAAGGTTGCATCAAACAAAGCATTATTGCCATCGGCTTTAATGACTTGGGTTGGTCCCTGATGAGCAAAGATATCCGCAATTTTGCCAATTGCTATGACTTCCCGTCCTTCCTTGTTTAAAAAGTCCAATAAGGTGGGAGCTGGCGGCAAGGTTGAATAGTCTCGGCGGTTTCCTGTGCGTTTAAAAGAGCCTACTTTGCCAGTAAATGGCCTGGCAATAACCCGGCCGATTTGATACTCATCAACTAAATTACGGGCGATTTCGCATAGCTCATACAACCGCTCTAATCCAAAAATTTCTTCATGAGCTGCAATTTGAAAGACAGAATCAGCCGAGGTATAAACAATTGGCTTAGCTGAGAGCAGATGCTCTTCTCCAAGTTCCTCAATTATTACAGTTCCAGAGGCATGTTTTTCGCCCAGAACACCGGGTAAATTAGCTGCTTTGATGAAATCTTCAATTAACTTCTGTGGAAAACAGCCTTGTTTATCAGGAAAATATCCCCATTCATAGTTAACAGGCACACCGGCTAATTCCCAATGACCGCTCGGCGTATCTTTACCGAGACTTTGTTCGACGGCATAACCATAGTAACCCAGTGGTTCTTCAAAGGTAGATAAATCGAGCAAACGAAGGCCAGAACTCGCAACAGCCGCATGGTATAAACCCAAGCGGGCAAGATTGGGAAGATTTAAAACGCCTTGGCGAAGGCCTTCTTTATCAGCCTTTCCTTCCTCACAGGCCTGATGAATATGGGCAAAGGTATTTGCCCCTTCATCACCATAACGAGGCGCATCAAGACTTGCACCAATTCCCAAGGAATCCATTAACAAAATACAAACTCGCCCAGGCATTTTTTATCCTTCTATATGTCGGCAATGGGTTTCTTTTAAACCAAACAACGCAACCAAGGCTAGAATTAAACCCAGAGGAAAAATCATTGCCGCATGTTGGTAATCAGCAAGAGAATAGACAGGAACCCCGTTGAGCATATGCACTTCGCCGTGTTGAATTAATAGGAAACTAAAGAGATTCTGATAAACGACATAGCCTCCCTGTGTCAAAATAGATATAACACTAACGGCTGTTGCAGTCATTACCAATGAACTACTCTCTGCAACCAAAGCATAACTAATTATTTGAGCAGCGGTAAAAAAGCCTAAAAGAAAAAATAAAATCTTCATAACAGGCAAGGATACGGGTACAAACAACACTATCAGCATTGTGATCAAAGAAGCAACCACACCAATTTTCATTGGTAAAATACGCAAGCCCAGTCTATCTGAACACCAGCCAATAAAAGGGCCACCAATGATTGCACCTAGAAACAACATCGTGTTGACCATAGCAGCATCTTCTTTAGAAATTCCCATTTTTTGTACTAAATAGAGCGATCCCATCATAGCTCCATATACAGCAATAGGCATATTCATAAGGCTTGTATAGACAGCAGCCCTTAAGGTTTGTAAATTCAAATAGGTCTTTTTTGCCGTTGCCAGGAAGTTAATTTTTTGGACAACGCGCTGACCTAATTTTTTTTCTTTTTCGATAATGCCAAAATACATTATTACCAGCATAGCAGTACCGAGCCAGCCCACCTGCATTAAAGCATCACGCCAACCAACCTGAGCTACTAATTTGGTTAATGGATATTGAGCTAACATTCCACCGGTCATCGCTATTGTGACAATTACTCCGGTCGCCAAGGCCATTTGTCTTGGTGGAAACCAGCGAGAGGCAAGACGTATCGGCCCAAGAAAGCAGAAAGCGCTACCAATGCCAGTAACAAAACGGCAAACCAGCGCCACATAAAAAGATTGGGCCTGAGCCAGAATAAAAGTACTTATCACGCAGAGTAACATAGCAAAGAGGATTGTTTTTTTAGCCGAGTATCTATCAAGTATTATACCGGCAATAAAAAGAAAAATAACATTGGATGCGTAATAAATACTTGATAAATAAGCCATTTTATCGGCTTGAACTTTAAAGTCTCGCATAATTTCGTCAGCAATTGATGCAAACATATTGCCTTGAATAAACTCATAAAAGAAGAACAAGGAGGCAGATATACACACCAGCCAGGGTAGAAAAACTGTCCCTATTTTTTCATTATTATTGTATTTATCTACCATTTGCATAAAATCTCCTCAACTAGAGCGATTACAGTACGTTTCACGAGTTAACAAAACCGCTACCAAGGCAGCTATAGCGGTGAGAGGAAAAATCCACATAGCGTATTGAAAGTCTGCTATTTTGTAATCCTGGGTTACAAGACCGGCATGATGCTGCATTAACCACCCGAAAAGAACTTGCCCCACACCGCCGCCGCCCATAATCAAAACGGAGGCAATACCAGTTGCAGCACCCGTATTTTCGGAAGAGTTGGATTCAGCAATCAGCGGATAACTGATAACTTGCGTGGAAGTAAAAAATCCCAAGGCAAAAAACAGAAAACTTAGTTGCCCCCGGGATAAGCTAAGATCCATAAATAAGGGAAAAACAGTAACAAGCGTGGCAATGGCACCAATAATCATCAAAGGTTTCCGACGGCCCTGACTGTCTGAAAGCCAACCCACTAAAGGACAACCGATAATAGACCCTGTAAAGATGAGGCTTATTAAGTTAGAGGCTTCTATTTCAGGCAAATGATGGACAACCTGTAAATAACTTGCGCCCCAGAGTGCACAAAGAACCATAATTGGCAAATTCAAACAAGAGGTATAAAGCCCTGCTAACCAAGTCTGGCGATTTGATATCGACTTTAAAAAAACGGGTATAAAGGCTTGCGGCGACAACCTGCTCTTAGCCCGCGGATTAGGACTATCTTGCACAATCCTGTAAATCCAGACTAGTAAAAGTGCACCGGCGGCAGCATCAATTAGTAAAGAATGCCGCCAACCATAATATTCACTAAGATGAGCAAAGGGAGTATGAGCCATCATTCCGCCTAAAAATGCCATGGTTACTAAAGAACCAATAACTAAAGCCTGGCGGCGAGGAGGAAACCAATGTGAGACCAACACTACGCAGGATAAAAAACAAAAGGCATTACCAATGCCGGAGAGGAAATGAAAAAAGCAGGCCAAGGCAAAGGAATTTGTCAGCGCAAAGCCGAAAGTGCCGAGAACACAAACCAGCATTGCGATTAAAATAACATTTCGTGTTGAAAATCGATCGAGGATAATGCCTGCAGGCAAGAGAAAAAGAATATCAGCCCATAAATAGGAACTCGACATCCAGCTCAGTTGGGTTGCATTCAATTGAAAATCGTCGCGCAAAGGTTGATTGATTACATCGAAGATGTTCAGTTGGAAAAATTCATAGAAGAAAAATAACCCGGCAGACAAACATACCATCCATGCCATTAAGTCCCCACGAGGCAATGCCGTCCTCGAGTCTACTACTATAGAATCCGACAAGTATTACTCCTCTGCAAAGGTTGTAAATTTGCGGCGCAGTGTATCAAAAATTACATTAAATTGGTATCTTTATTGAACAAATATTTTAAATATCTAATTATTCCTTTTTAAATGGCTTATGGGGCTCATTAGAATCAACTTTGTTGTGTTTTTTTATTTAAAAATGGAAATATTAATAGTTCCCCTTTCCTTCCGACACTGCCATTAAATTAAAGAGTGCTCCATTTTGGGCCTACATCCCGCGGCGTTTTTTGAATGAACAATCCTTACCCACCTACGTATCGCGCTTTAATTCCTGTGTAACTCTCAGGGCTTGTTCGTAGGGTCAAAAGATCTTCGCTGGTATTGGAATACTGGATTTCGCCGATAAGCGCGGAACGTAAAAAAGTCGGGCCAAAGCCCGACTTCAGATAACTCTTAGCTTCTTTTAGTTATCATCATGACAGTCTTTAAATTTTGCTGCCCATTTCTCTTCAACTTGGTTCCATTTGTTTTGCATCTCAGTTTTTTGTTGATCATTAAGGATATTGAAAATTTGATTTTTAGCTGCCATTTTGGCTTTCATCATATCGCCAATTATCTTGGTTTTTTTGTCAATCAAGCCATCCACAGCACCTTGATCCATAGTAGCTGAAGTAGCTTGTTGATGCATTTGAGTTCTCAAATCCTTCATTTGGTCTGCACTGGCACGGATACTTGTTTTAAGTTGATCCATTATTGGTTTTATTTTTTCTTTTTGTGCTGGATCGAGCTTTAAAGACTCAACCATATTTTGCAAGCCTTCTCCACAGGAAGAATGAGCAAAAGCTGATTGGCTCAGCGCAAAGGTAAATGCAAGTGCAACAATCCCTATTATTTTCTTAATCATGATACTTTCCTTAGTTTAGTTTTGACTCTAGATTAGTATAGACCCCTTATAATTTTTTGCTTAAAAATATTAAATATCTGATTAAAAAATTTTAAACAAGAGAATGTTGATTGATAGTCCATAAATTTCCCTGGCATTCATAGCTTGTCCTAGAGCCCCTCAAGTAATCTTCACAGTTCATCGTTAATACTTCCCAGGTTTCAGGAATGATTTGCACTATTCCGAAGGACGCCGGAATTGTGTTTTTAACTATTCTAGCTTCGCCCTTTTGGTAAAAATCTCGCCAATATTGATCTAAATAATGTTGCCAATACAGGGTTGCCATAGACAAATTGCTTTGGCTTGTATGCAAACGCGCAACACCTTCGACAAGAATCTGAGCTGAGGATGGATTCAATATACAGACGCTGACATTGGCACAACCAGCTATTTGACGCCACTTGGGAGAACTTGTATCTGTTAAAAAAATTAGCGATCCCTGCGAGGTAAAATCATATAAGCCCATCGTTCTAAGCTGAGGCTTGCCGCTTTTAACAGTAGCGACCTGACAAAATAGCTTTTGATGTGGAAAATGAAACCAATTGTGTAAATAACCCTTTATTGTACTAATGAGTTCCGCTGAATTTATTATCATTTCATCAAACCTTTAAAGACCTTTCATATCGTCAAATTAAGCCTATTTTCCTCTTTCTCTGCATGGATTTCTTTAAATTTCTCAGTAGATTCCTTTATTAATTTCATATGTGCCGCTTTTATTTGTAAATCGGTATTCTTATTAATTTTATATGGCTTTTTAGGCTGAAAAAAACACCCATTATAAGATTCATTTATTGTATTGATGGAGTTTTCTAGATTATCTGGGCCAGCTAACACTTGCTTGACCTCTTTGGTAAATAATTTATAGTTTTCTTTGATTGCCTTCATTCTTCTAGCTTCATTAGCTAAAAGATACACACAACGATCTTTAGGTTGTATTGCCAGCATTTTATTCGCCATTAATTTTAATTCGAGAAGAATATAATTTTGCAAATTTCTTTTAATATCAACATAGGTTTCATACTTATCAGGAATAATTTTCATTTTTTCAAGTCTAAAAACATCAGGCATGTACTTGCGAATTTTATCCGTCAAAATCATGGGCTTATCATCAGGAGCTTTCTTTCTCTTCTCTCTAATACTTTGCTGAAAGTTTTTTTCTATACCCTTTAGTGTAAGAGTTTGGCCAATAAGGATAGCTAATGAATAAATTCTGGAATAAAGAGCAAGCAAGTCCGCACTTTTCTGCGCTGAGTCTAACTCTGGATTTTCTAACTCATTGAGCGCTTTGACTTTCGAAAGTTCCAGTCTGAACAGATCGAGCATTAATTCTCGAATTTTATCCCTTGGAATTACTGCTTTTTGCTCATAGCTATTTTGTTTAACCTTTATTTTCGATGGAATTTCGCCCATTTTCGTTAGAGTTTCGCCACACAAGATAGCAAAGGCATAAATATCAGTATAACGACCATACAAGGCCAGATTTTCAAGGGCTATGTCGAACCCTAGAACGTCGATATCTTTTAAATGCCAAAGAGCGGGGTGAATGTAGGGATCAGTGCCAACAATCGTTTTGTTATTTGCACCCAAGCCTATGGGGAACGCACCACCAAAATCAACGATGCGTACATGGTTGATTCTTCCATCGTCATTATAAGAGACCAGGATATTTGCGGGTTTTAAGTCATTGTGCAAGAGCTTGTATATATCATGAATTTTTATCAGTTGATCCATTAATTTCATTATAAAGTCAAATTGAAAATTAAAACCAAGCTCTTTTTTTTGAGTACAATAATTTTCCCAGATATCGTCATGAGAAATGTTGTTGTTAGTCAGATAAAAACTCTCCAGGGAGGGTTTGCCCTCAAGGAATTTCATTGCTAATGCATAATCATTATTCATTAGATTAAAGAAGCCAAAAAACCACCCTCTAGTAGTTAGACTCTTAATTTCTCCCTGTTTAAGCGTTTTAACCTTGGTTTTTGGTAAATTATTGAATAATTTAATAGCTATAATAGTCTTGTTTATTAGATCATAACCTCTGACTACCGCGGTATAAGCGCCCCTTCCTTCAACTTGTTCTGTTTATCAAAATAGCGGTTTTATCCTTTGATACAATATTTTTTTTCATATCTCTACTGGGCATGGTCACCATCTGTAAAGACGGATGTAAAAAATCAACTTTATCGATCTTTCCATCTTTTTTACTTAATGCTGGTTTCGCCTTTGCAAGAAATTGCTCCAGAATTGCAATCTCAACAGGTATTGACTCATAAAAGCATTGTTGTTGTTTTAAAACCTCCTTTTTTCCATTCGAACTTAGTGTTCGCCTTGGCGAGCCGTTCCCGGAATATATTTTACCTGGATTGGATAATTTCTGAGGGATTTGTGAGGTTGGGCTCTCCTTAGAATCCTCTGACTTATCATCTTCAAGTTCCTTATTGGGGGGGGAAATTGACAGCAAATTAAGAACATGACTGACTTTTTTTGCAGCAGAAGAGGTAACAGTGGCAATAGGGGTGGAGGGAGAACGAGGTCTTATCAACATTGCCGGGCTAGAACTTCGTTCACTACTCGCCTCATGGCTATGGAGTTTAGAGGTTAGTGTACTAGTCGTACTAGTTAAACTAAAGGAACCTGATGAACTGGTTGGGCTATGGGGCGCTGATGTACTGGATGACATTAATTTGTAAGAGCAGCCAGTTGTAATAGGAGGTTTATCCTTCTCGGATGTAGTTTTCTCCTCCCAGTGATTGGAGAATTCCAGTTTATCCATATCTAACAAAATAGATCTCTTAAGATCCACACTAAGGTATGGATTATCTTGAATTGACTGTCGCCATTCTCTTTTTGAAACATCAGTTTTGATTTTCATTTTTAGATTCCAGTAATTTATTTGATTCTTCAAATTAGAAAAGCTACCAGAATCCATTTAATTTTGCATTAATTTAAAGCTTAGTATCCATAGAATTATCAATTAATTGCGGGCATTAAAGCCCTTTTTTTATGTCAACTAATTCCAAAGTTTGCAATTGGGGCAGCAAGCGGGCGATGCCCTCATGCTCTTTACCATTGCCATGCACTAATATAATTCCCCCTGAAATTATTGGCTGATCTTTAGCAAGCCAGGCATCTGCACCCAAGGGTATTAATCCATATTTTTTTAGATCTTTAATTAACTTTTTATTGGAAACAAGGCCTGGGAATCTGAAAAAAACGCTTGGTAATTGCCCTTCCTCCAAAAGGTATTTTTCTGTTAACAAAATTTCAAGATCAAAATTGGTTCCCTTCAAAAGTAAAAAATTTTCCGAATAGGGTAGTTCATGATTAAAAATATGATTGAATGAGTGATTTGCCCAGGTAATTGCAAATTTATGTTCTTCTTGTTTTTTTAGAAGCCAGTCAAACTCTTCTGGATGCTTGAGCAACCATTTGCCTGAGATTGCCAGAGTTATAGGTATTGGCTTTTTTTTATCATCAGATAATTGTTCCAGAGCTTTGAAAAATTTAACTTCAAATGGTTTCTGTGTCGGACATAAATCAATTGTTAATACAGCGCCTTTCGTTATATTTTCTGCATGCGTTATTCCTTTATTTTCCAAAGGATAAGGAGCCTCTGTACTTTTATTTAATAGTTGATAATAGCGTGTACTCTCAAGCTTCTCTCTAGGCTTTATATTGCCTGAATGTAACCGATTTACAGGCATTACCTTTGTTTCTAAACTACCAGGATTTACTAATAGAAATGAGGGAACATCGTTCATTTTAAAGACGCGAATAGCAATCATTAAGTCGCCATTCGCTAAGTATTGAGGCAGAAAAATACGTTGATAATCTTTAATATTAGTTTTCGCGTTTATAGAGGTGGTAAGGCTCACCAAAATCAGAGCTAGTAAATATTTTTTCATGGTACAAATCCTAAAATGTCTGGGATATATAAGCTAAATATAGGTTATATATTTGACAGATAGCGAAGTTGGACACCTGAAGGATGAAATTGCCTGAACAATTATGACTATACTTTTAGATAATTGGGCTTGTAAGGATATTCCATGATTAAAGGCGCTGAACTCCTAGTTGCTGCTTTGGAAAATGAAGGTGTTGAACATATTTTTGGTATTCCAGGCGAAGAAAATCTGGACGTTGTCGAAGCAATTCGTAATTCTTCAATTGAACTGGTGTTAACCCGGCATGAACAAGCCGCCGCATTTATGGCAGCAACCTATGGCAGGTTAACCTGTAAGCCTGGCGTTTGTATTACAACACTTGGGCCTGGCGCACTTAATCTTACCACTGGTGCCGCCTATGCGCTTCTTGGTGCAATGCCGATGATTATGATTACAGGCCAGAAGAGTATTTTATCCGCACATCAAGCGCAGTTTCAGATGGTGAACACAGTCGCAACCATGCAACCCCTCACAAAAATGTCCCGGCAAATTGTCTCACCCTCAATGATTCCTACGATGGTACGTGAAGCCTTTCATGTTGCTCAGGAAGAAAGGCCAGGCCCTGTGCATTTGGAACTGCCTGAGGATATAGCCGCTGAGAAAAGCAAAAAAGTTGCACTCATCCCGCCTCATCCTATTGAATATCCAATAGCCTCAGAACAAGCGCTAAACCGTGCGGCTGAACTGATTATGAAAGCCAAGCGGCCTTTGGTAATGCTAGGTGCTGCGGCAGCAAGATCAAAGGTAACTTCAGAACTTTCCCAATTTATTTTGCGTACAAAACTTCCTTTTTTTACAACGCAAATGGGTAAAGGCACAATTTCTGGAGCCGGTGAGTTTTATATGGGAACTGCAGCTCTTAGTCAACGTGATTATGTCCATGAGGCAATAGAACAAGCAGATCTCATAATTACCATTGGCCATAGTACAGTGGAAAAACCACCCTTTATCATGGGTATTTCTGCTTTGAAAGTCCTTCACGTTGGCTATCAATCAGCTAACGTTGAACAGATTTATTTTCCACAGGCAGAAATGGTTGGCGACATGGGGCCTTCCTTAAAATTACTAGCCGATAAGATAGAAGGAAAAATTCCTCATGCGAATGCGCTCCTTTCTTTGCGAGAAGGCATTTTAAGCAAAATTGGTGAGAGAGCTACCGAAGATCGTTTTACACCACAACGCTTAGTCCACGATGTCCGGCAAGTGATGCCGCATGATGGAATTGTTGCCTTGGATAATGGTATGTATAAAATCTGGTTTGCTCGCAATTATCGTACCCAAATGGCCAATACTCTTTTACTTGATAATGCGCTTGCAACAATGGGAGCAGGTCTTCCCTCCGCAATTATGGCAGCACTTGTCTACCCTACTCGTCGGGTAATGGCAGTTTGTGGGGATGGTGGTTTTATGATGAATAGTCAGGAATTAGAAACGGCAGTTAGACTTAAATTAAATCTTGTAGTCCTTATTTTGGAAGACAATGCCTTCGGAATGATCCGTTGGAAACAAGCCGTTGATCACTTCCCTGACTTTGGCATGACGTTTACAAATCCGGATTTTGTAAAATATGCAGAAGCTTACGGCGCCCATGGCGTGAAAGTGGAAACCATTGAAAGTTTTCAATCAATCTTGGAAAAAGCTTTTAGAGCTGGAGGTGTTCATCTTATTGTCTTCCCTATCGATTATTCTGAAAATAAGCGCGTCCTTGTGGATGAATTACAGCAACGATTCCCAACGGATAAAAAAGGATGAGCATGAAAAATACACTGGACGTTGTGACAGCCTATGACCGCAAATTAATAGCAGAAATTCCAACAGATAGCTTTGATACACTGGAAGCTAAGCTAAACACTGCGGCAGCAACTTTGCAAAATCGCGAGGGTTGGCTGCAACCTTATGAACGAATGGCCATACTCAAAGGTGCTGCGCAATTATTAGCAGCTGAGCAGGAAAAATTTATTAAGCTTATCACCCAGGAAGGTGGAAAACCTCATAGCGATGCTGCCGTTGAAGTGACCCGCGCTATTGATGGATTAAATGATGCAGCCGAAGAATTACGGCAGTTTTCAGGCCGAGAAATTCCTATGGGACTCAGTCCAGCCAGCGCTCACCGTTGGGCTTTCACGATCAAAGAACCCATCGGGGTCGTAGCTGCTATTTCTGCTTTTAACCATCCCCTTAATTTAATTGTTCATCAAATAGCCCCAGCAATAGCAGTGGGTTGTCCGGTAATTATCAAACCTGCGTCTGCCACTCCCCTATCCTGCCTGGAATTAGTCAAATTTCTAAGAAAAGCGGGACTTCCAGAATGCTGGTGTCAGACCTTAATTACCAAAGAAACAAAGCTGGCTGAACTCCTGGCAAGCGATGAGCGGATTGCTTTCTTAAGCTTTATTGGTTCAGCAAAAGTAGGCTGGCATCTACGATCTAAACTTGCTCCAGGAACTCGATGTGCTTTGGAGCATGGAGGAGTTGCGCCAGTTATTGTTGATCGCAGCGCTGATTTGGCCAAAGTAGTGAATTCGCTTGTAAAAGGTGGTTATTATCATGCCGGCCAGGTTTGTGTTTCTGTACAACGAATTTTTGTCCATAAAGATATCAGAGTAGGATTCATGGACGAATTTGTGAAGCGAGTCAAAGCCCTTCGCGTTGGCGATCCAGAATTGCCGGAAACCGAAGTAGGCCCTCTTATTCACCCTCGTGAAACAGAACGGGTACTGACCTGGATTGATGAAGCTCTAGCAGCGGGGGCAGAACTATTTGGTGGCGGCCGTCTAACAGAAACAACGCTAATTCCTGGGATATTATTAAATCCTGCCGCTGATGCCAAGGTATCAAAAATGGAAGTTTTTGGCCCCCTCACCTGTGTTTATGATTATGATAACCTTGATAAGGCCATTAGGATTGCAAATTCACTCCCCTTTGCCTTCCAGGCCAGTGTATTTTCAGAAGATATCTCAATAGCACTGAAAGCAGCAGAATATCTCACAGCCTCTGCAGTTCTTATAAATGATCACACTGCCTTCCGAACCGATTGGATGCCCTTTGCCGGCTTAAAACAATCAGGTTATGGAATCGGGGGAATTCCCTGGACAATGAAAGAAATGTCGCAGGATAAAATGATTATTTTGAAAAAAAATTAAAGGGTTAACCTTCGTTATACTCCTTTTGGGAATAATCCTCTTCTGCTTTGTGCAGGGTTGAATCGAATTTGCTTAACCAGACAATATGATTAATTTAAAAACAAACTCATTGACATAAATGCAGAAAATGATTATTATGACCAGATTAGATTAAAAAAACATCACAATGAGGTTTAGAAAACATGGATATTAATTCTTAAGAAGCCCCTCTAAAGGGCAATTAGAAAGTCATTAACGGCTTTTTTATTATTCGTCCTGACAGACACTTAAGAGTAACCATGATGCATAAACCTGTTCAATTTAGAAATCTTAGTCTTTCATTTCCGCATAAGACCTGTTTTGAAGCCTTTAATGGTCAAATTAGTTACGGCGAACGCATTGCTATTATTGGGCGCAATGGTGCTGGTAAATCAACCTTGCTTCAAATTTTACAAGGGCGAATTGAACCAAGCGACGGTGAAATCAGCCTTCCTGATGAAATTCGAATCGGTTATTTACCGCAGGTTATCCATGATTTCCCTGAGCTAAGTGGCGGCCAGCGGTTAAATAAGGCATTGACTGAAATATTAACAACCAGTCCTGATTTTCTGCTTTTAGATGAACCGACAAATCATCTGGATAGCAGAAACCGTCGTTCTTTCATGCGTATGCTCAAATCCTATCAAGGTACCTTGGTAATTGTTTCGCACGATCTTGAATTACTTAGCTCAATGATCGCAACGATTTGGCATATAGAACACGAGCAAGTTGACGTTTTTTGCGGTCACTATTCTGATTATCAACGCGAGCTTGCGCAGAAAAAAATCACAATCGAACAGGAACTCACCAGGCTGTCCCTTCAAAAGAAAGAGGCTCATCTTTCGCTGATGAGAGAGCAGAAGCGTAATAAAAATTGTCGTCTCAAGGGTGAAAAACAGATAGAGCAACGAAAGTGGCCGACGATCCGCTCCAATACCAAAATGGCTAATTCGGTGAAAACGGGTGATAAACGCTCAAGTCAGATTAACGTGAAAAAACAGCAGTTGCTAGATCAATTAGCAAGGATTAATCAGCCTGAGGTGATTAATCCCAAATTTAATCTTAGGGCTAATGAGCATCAAAAAGCGCTAATCGTTATCCGTGACGCCGCTGTTTCGTACGGCAATCAGGCAGCGATTCTTTCAGATCTTGATTTCCAGGTTAAGGCAAGGGAGCGGGTTGTTTTGTTTGGTGAGAATGGCTCGGGTAAATCGACACTAGTCAGAGCAATTTTGGGCGAGCCTGAATTGACTAGAACAGGCGAGTGGTTAACACCGAATAAAACTGATATTGGCTATCTTGATCAGCATTATAACAATCTCAGCATGAACAAAACGGTTTTGGATACTATCAGCGCGGCCATGCCCCAAGCTTCTTATCTGGAACTAAGAAAACATTTAAATGATTTTCTATTTCGAAAAAATGAAGAAGTTCATGCCGAGATTGCAAGTTTATCAGGCGGTGAGAAAGCAAGGTTGTCTTTGGCGCTTATAGCAGCCAACCCGCCAAAATTATTGATTTTAGACGAGATTACCAACAATTTGGATTTGGAAACACGAACGCATGTAATTGACCTCTTGCTCGTTTTTCCCGGAGCCATGATTGTTATTTCACATGATAGGGATTTTCTAAAATCGATTCAAATTGAAACAATTTATCAACTCAGGCAAGGACGGCTCGGATCGTTGATTGACGAAGATAGAGAGGTTTTTACAAATGAATAATAATTTATGGTCTTTTATCTGGCATTTTTTGAAGCCTTACAAGTCTGGTGTTTTTGCTTTTATCGCCATAGCAACACTCGCAGGATTTTGGAGTCCTTTCAACTCAATATTAATTAAATTAATGATTAATACCTTGGTGTCCTCCCCGGCTGATCCTGCTTCAGCCCTGGCCTGGCCGGCTATCTTGTTGGTAATGAACTTCATCGTCTTTGATAATTTCACCTGGCGAGCGATCGGTTATTTAAATTATAAATATGAACCCCTTATTAAAAATCAAATCATTAGTCGCACCTTTGAGGAGGTCCTCGGTTCGTCTCAGCAATTTTTCCATGATAGTTTGTCAGGAAGAATTTCAAATCAAATCAATACCTTAGCTGATAATATAGAGCGCATTCTTCATAGAATAACAGCTGATTTTATCCGTGGCGCATCATTATTGGTAATTGCCTTTATCTCCATGTATATGGTGAATCCCACGTTTTTTTATACCTTGGCACTTTGGTTTCTCACTTTTTCTTCCTTTAGCATCTCCATGTCAAAATACCTTGTTTATCTATCCGATAATCATACTGAATCGGAGTCAATGACTGCAGGAGAGATGGTGGATAGCATTAGCAATGCTTCTAATGTACGAATTTTTTCGCGACGCTTTTATGAAGTGTCACGACTCGAAAATTCCTTGCATCTCATCAAAGAAAAATTTCAGAAAAAAGAACTCTTCTTAGTTATGCTCCATTCGGTGCAAGGATTACTCATTGCCATCATGCTTGGCTTTATGGTTTATTTCCTAATTCATTTATATGGACGTCATTTGATTAGCGTGGGTGATTTCGCCCTGATCTTAGGCTTAGGTATGGAAGTAGCTCATATCTCCTGGTATACCATGTCGCAAATCGATGAATTTAATCAAGCTGTAGGAAAATGTAAGCAGAGCTTATCCTCCCTGATTGTGCCGCAGGAGCTATCGGATAAAGAGGATGCTGCAGATTTAGACCTTTGCAAAGGCGAGATTGTTTTTTCAAAGGTGAAATTCAATTATCAGGGAACTGAAACACTTTTTCAAAATAAGTCAGTTCGCATTGAAGCAGGTCAAAAAGTGGGGCTGGTAGGTTATTCCGGGAGTGGGAAATCCACCTTCGTGAATCTCATTTTAAGACTTTATGATGTAAATGCTGGGCAGATTCTAATTGATGGTCAGGATATCCGTTCTCTAAAACAGGATAGCTTGCGCGCGAATATCACCATGATCCCACAAGAGCCTTCTCTTTTTCATAGATCTTTGATGGAGAACATACGCTATGGCCGAATTGAGGCAAGCGATGAAGAAGTCATCGATGCGGCGCGAAAATCGCATGCTCATGAATTCATTAACAAATTGCCGCTAAGTTATGATTCACCAGTGGGTGAACGTGGAATTAAGCTTTCCGGGGGCCAGCGTCAGCGCATTGCCATTGCACGCGCTATTTTAAAAAATGCCCCGATTTTAATTTTGGACGAAGCCACCTCACAACTTGATTCAGTAACGGAAACCAACATTCAAGACAGTTTATGGGAACTCATGCAGAGGAAAACAACCCTTGTGATTGCACATCGTTTATCAACACTGTTGCATATGGATCGCATTTTAGTCTTTGATGCAGGCCATATTGTAGAAGATGGCAGCCATAGTGAATTACTCAAAGGTGATGGTTTGTATAAAACCTTATGGAATGCACAGGTGGGCGGATTTTTACCGGATAAAAAAATTTTTTAAGAAAGAGCTTCGAGGAAACCTGGGAGCGGGCATAAAATCCCATTCCCAGTTAAACATCAGGTTACTAAGGTCTGTACCAACTAGTACCATTTGTCCATTCAATCATTCTGCCATGTTTACGCAATCGACCGGAAACATTTAAGGAAGGAAGCACTAACTCACGATTTCCATTGATATACCCTTGAGTCGGCTGGCCAAACTCATTAACCACAGTGAAATGAATCCCATCTCCTTGCATCTGAATTGAAGCTGCCTTACCTTCATGAAGCCAGGGGCCGGCAATTGCTGGACTTCCGCCAATCTGAACTCTGATTTCATTTCTGGGAGGCTTGTTATAACGTGCCCATTGAGTACCATTAGACCAGGCAATGACATTTCTATTTCTGCTTACAACCCCTGTTACATTCCAGGCAGGGACAAAAATAACGCTTGGGCCACGGTATCTTCCTTCAGCACAAGCACCTTGCTCATTACAAAATAACATTTTGTGATTATAGCTAGGTCTGATAGAGGTCGGTTGGCCATTATGTTGCCATCCGCCTTCTAAGGCATCCGCATGAGCATACTGGCATGAAACGAGGGCCAACAAGCCGGCTACCAGCCATTTATTTAAACTATTTAAACAGTTATACATTGATAATTTCTCCAAATTTAGGCTTTTATTTGCCATTTTAAAACTGAATTTATTTTCGACACCTGATTAGAGTACTATTTAAAAGCACAATGATCAATAAATTAATACGAAGCCGACCTTGAGCTTGGTATAGCAACCAATGCTTGTCATCCAAGGCTCTCTTCTTGTTAGCGTCATCCCGAGCGCAGCGAACGTTCCCTTAACAGCAGCAGAGCGTGACGGACAAATAGCGGAACATAGAGAAGGGATATTTTAGTATATACGTCTTAATTTAATCGCGCTGAGGTTCGAAAAAAATATGGGTTAAAATTTAAGCCTAAACTCGCTACCTTCCGCGCCAATGGTTATATATATTTATTGAAAAAAACACATTAGAAAGAATCCTTTAAGGCCCGGTCTAACTTGACGGTGCTGAATAAAAAGTATAAACCTTATAAGGTGTGTCTAACATTAGTAAGGAAGCACTTTAAGATGAGCGGACTTAGCTCGACAACAATTGTTCAGATTAGACAACTGTTTGAAAATTCAGCCGATAAATACCCAAATAATATTGCCCTGATTTGTGATAATGTTGAATTAACTTATCAAGAATTAGAATGGCAGACCAATCAATTGGCTAATTATTTCATTAGCCAGGGCGTTGATGAAAAACATTGCATCGGTATTTTGTTAGAACGCTCATTAGATTGTTATTTATCGATTCTGGCAGTCTTAAAAACAGGTGCCTCTTATGTACCTATCGAAACTGAATTTCCAGACGAGCGCATCAACTATATATTAGAGGATATGCCCTTCCACTCAGTTATAACCTCAGATTTGCAAATCGCGCGCCAGATAAAATTTCCGAAAGTTCACTTACTCTCTAAAATAAAAACTAAAATTGCAAAGCAGCCAAAGACACGACCTGCACTAACACAAACGTCCGATGATCAATTATGTTATGTAATTTATACCTCAGGATCGACAGGTAAGCCAAAAGGGGTAGAAATCACTCATGGCAATATATGTCATTATGTATCCATGGCGAGTGAAATATATCAAATGACTTCGGAGGATAGAGTTTATCAGGGATTTTCATTAGCCTTTGATGCCTCAATGGAAGAACAATGGATGGCCTTTGCTAATGGCGGAACCTTGGTAGCCTGTACATCGAAGGAGATTCGTTCAGGAGTTGGATTAGTTGAGTTTATGGATAAGCATAAGGTTAGCGTTTTTTCAACAGTTCCTACCCTCTTATCCACTATCCATCAGGATTTACCTCATTTAAGAATACTTATCTTGGGTGGAGAACAATGTTCAGAAAATTTGGTGAACCGTTGGTGCAGAGCCGGTCTTAAGATCTTCAACACCTATGGACCAACAGAAGCAACAGTGATTGCTACCTATTCCGAATGCCTGGCAGAAAAGCCGGTAACCATAGGAAAAGCCCTGCCAGGCTATGAGGTTATAATTGTCGATGAGCAATTCATGCCCGTACCATTTGGGCAACAAGGCGAATTATGTATTGCTGGCCCAGGTATTGCGCGAGGTTACGTAAATCGTCCTGAACTCACTGCCAAAAAATTTATTGCTAACCCTATCGATAAAACGCAACGTTTGTATCGCACTGGTGATTTAGCCACGATAACGGAAAATGGCGATATTCAGTTTTTGGGCCGCATTGATGATCAAATCAAGCTACGTGGATTTCGTATAGAGCTTAACGAAATAGAAGCAATCATGATGGAGCATGACTCCATAAGTCAGGCAGTTGTAGCCCTCCAGGTATTAGAACAGCCCACTCTTGTTGCTTATTTATGCACCGATGATAATTTTAATTTACAGAGCTTTAAGAGTTTTTTAATGGGGCGATTGCCTCATTATATGCTTCCCACTTATTATGAAATCGTGGATTCATTTCCCCTGTTATCCAGCGGAAAAGTCAATCGTAAAGAGCTTCCCAAGCCGACTAAAACTGAACGACAACCTCACTCTGTTGGTCCGAAAACCGAGTTGGAGCAAATTATCTCCGATGTATGGGAAGTGCATTTACAACAGAAATTTATTTCAGTTGATGATGATTTTTTTTACGATCTAGGAGGACATTCCTTATCCGCTGCTGCTGTTGTTTCAAATTTGCGTACACTTCCTGCTATGCAGCATATTTCCATGGTCGATTTATATCAAAATCCCACTCCAAAAAAATTAGCCGAGAAATTCTCCAAAGTAGATCTACACTCTGAGAAGGTACAGAGCAGAATACGGAGCAAGCCCACGCTGGGGTATTATTTCTGTAGTATCGGGCAATTTTTTGGTTGTGTTTTACAATATGCGATAAGTGCCTGGCAATTGCTCGCAATTATCATTTTCTATAACTGGATAACTGCCTTTTCATCCAGTTTTTCAGTGAAAGCCCTGGAGATTTTTCTGGCCGTTTTTATTGCCATGCCGATTCTCTCCATGGCCTTTGTTATTGCTGCGAAATGGATTCTGGTTGGCCGAGTAAAACCTGGAATTTACAAATTATGGGGATGGTTTTATCTTCGATGGTGGTTGGCTAAGCGCCTGCAAGAAAATGTTTTTTCACCCAGCTATCTTCTTGGCTCGCCAATTCTCCCTTTGTATTACCGTTTATTAGGGGCAAAAATAGGGAAAAACGCTTATATTAGTTCCGCAAGCCTGGCTAATCTTGATATGTTAACAATGGGCGATAATAGTTCAATTGGCTTTGATGCTCGCCTCACAGCCTATGTGGTAGAGGATGGTTGGTTAAAAATAGGATTTATTAAAATTGGGAATAATTGTTTTATTGGGGCGCGATCGGTAATTGGTCTTAATAGCACCATTCAGGATGGTGCCTGCCTGGATGACATGTCCTTGCTGCAAAATGGCGGCAAGATCCCGGAAAATCAATTTTATTCCGGATCCCCAGCTTCCCCGATAATTAAATCAACGGACCATATTACCGCTCAATGTAAAAATACGGAAAATCCATCCCTTCTGAAAAAAATTACCTTTGGAGTTTTACATTATTTCTCCCTTATCTTCACCATGATGGTTTATTACATCTGTTATCTGCCGGCGCTTGTGTTAATTACCTATTTTCATGAACATAGTAATTACCTGCTAACCATACTTTTGGCGGTTCCTATAGGCACTGTCATTTTCCTCTGTTCCTATTATCTTAGTATCGGTATTTGTAAAAAAATATTGATGAATAAGGTAAAACCAGGCATTTACCCTCTTCTAAGCCTGCATTATCTCAGGCAGTGGACTATTGTAAAAATGCTTGATACCGATGAAATATCTGTGATGGCGGATACCCTATATTTCCCTTATATTTTACGTTTTTTAGGAGCAAAAATCGGGAAACGTGTTGAGGTGGGCGAAACGCCACATATAATCCCTGATCTGGTTACTATTCATGATGAGGGCTTTACCGCAAGCGCAGTTGCTTTAGCCTGGCCTAGTATTCATCAGGGATTTATTAAATATGCTCCAGTTCAAATAGGAAAACGCGGCTTTGTTGGCAATGATAGTATACTGCCACATGGAGCAAACATAGGTAACAATGGCTTACTCGGATGCATGTCCATTACGCCTCCCGGCAACCAGGCAGCTAATGATCATTCAGCCTGGCTCGGCTCCCCTGCGATTTTTCTGCCAAAAAGAGAAGTCAATTCTTGTTATAATGACAATGAAACCTTTACTCCGCCAAAGCGATTAGTACGCATCAGGTTTGCTATTGAGTTTATTAAAATTATATTGCCCACTATTTTTGCGCTTATTGGGCTATTTAACATGCTCTATGTGCTAAATATTTTATTGGGCAATTACTCATTCACATCCATTGTATTATTGCTCCCACTAGCCGAAGTGCTGATTGCACTAATCTTGGTTGCAAGCATAGTATTACTAAAATGGATACTGATAGGTCGATTAAAGCCTATGACCAAGCCTATCTGGAGTTCCTTCATTTGGCGAAATGATATTGTAAAATATTTATATAGTTATTTTGTCGACTCTTATTTTGTTCAATTTTTAATAGGTACACCCTTTGTAGCAATGTTATTTCGAGCCTATGGAGCCAAAATTGGTAAGCGTGTTTTTATCGATTCCAGTGATTTTGGCGAGTTTGATTTACTTACTATTGGTGACGACGTCTGTATTAATTATGAGGCTGTAATTCAAACTCATCTCTATGAGGATCGTATATTCAAGATGTCTACTATATATATAGCAAATGAGTGTAATATCGGTGTTGCCTCAATCGTTCTCTATGGAACAGTGATGGGCAAAAACTCAACCCTGGGTGGTTTTTCATTACTGATGAAAGGCGAACACTTACCAGAAAACACAAATTGGCAAGGGATCCCGGCTCAGCACATGAAATGTAATCTGGAAGGTGAATTTATAGCATAGAATATTTGCAAATAATGTCTAATTTGCCAAATTAGCATCATTTTGGTACAATAACGAAATTTTGTCTTATAAAGCTTTTAATGAATTTATTGAAAAAAATAGTTAATAACCTTGCCCAATTACTTATCCTCTACCTTAATATAGGTATAATCCATGCCCACACACCGTCTATGACTGAACTACAAGAAGTTAGCCTGCATGGCAGCAAACAATGGATTTATATAACCGGCCAGCAAGAGAGTAATCCTGTACTATTGGTCTTACATGGAGGCCCAGGATTTGCGATGTTGCCCCTCTTTCATGAAAAACTGCCTGAACTCGAGACGACTTTCACAGTAGTCAACTGGGATCAAAGGGGCGCGGGCAAATCCTATTCTAATACTATTCCAACTGATTCAATGACCCTAAATCAATTAGTGGAAGATGCGCACGAACTAACACAAATTCTTAAGAAAAAATTCCATAAAAATCGCATTTTTTTATTAGGTCATTCCTCAGGCTCGATTATAGGTGTACGGCTGATTAGGCAATATCCTGAAGATTACTCATCTTATATAGGTGTCGGGCAGGTGGTCAATTTCGCTGAAAATGAGAACGATAGTTATGATTTTGCCCTTAAGAGCGCTATTCAAAATAATAACCGCAAGGCTGAAAAACAATTAAAGGCAACTGGCAGACCCGATAAGCAAGGAGACTACCGCACAGAGGAAGGCTATGAGATTACTTCCCATTGGGTAGAATATTTTGGTGGCTCTTTATCCAATCATTCTAATTTAGATACTTTATATGATCTTATTTTTTCTCATTCTGTCTATAAAGGCGCTGAGAAAAAAATTCTAAAAGGCTATGAATTTTCCCAATCCATATTTGAAGACAACCAGATGAGAGAATTTGACTTAGTCAAGGAACTTCAAGGGGTTGCTATTCCTGTTTATATTTTAGCCGGTAGAAATGATTTTGATACACCGGTTACCCTTATTAAAAAATACTTTGACCAATTAAATATCCCTTCAAAAAAATATATCGAATTTTCAAATTCAGCACACTTTCCTTTTTATGAAGAACCCAAGCAATTTGTGAGCACAATGAATTCTATTCTTCAAGAAGCTACCAAACAGAATCTAATTTCATAATTTCCAAATTACACTAGGATTCTACTTCCCGCGGCTTGTCCCTGAGAGATCCACAGGAAATTTGCATATAACAATCGATTTTTGAGACAACAATCCTTACTTACTTACCTACTACTAGCATAGTTTTAGAATTATTTGCCAAGACAAGTCTCCCTTGCTGATCAATCAACATCAGGCGGCCAGCCATCAATATTAATATTAAAATGATCTAATAAAGCGACGACGTCCGGGAAGGAAAAACGTGCATGAGTGATAATATTCTCAACTGGATTTATTCTGTAGTTGATAGCATTCGTAAAATCCGCTTTTTTTAAATTGGTACGCATAAACAAACTATTTTGAAAATCCGTGCCTACGAAGCTTGCATGGTTTAAAGTAGACTCCCTGAAATCAACGTCATGAGCCTTGCAATTCTCAATGATTAAATCCCGTAGTTCCAAACCAAAGAAACTAGCGTGACTGATATTGCTCTCGTAAAAATAAAGCGGGCTCGTGAGACTGACCAAGGGCCAGCTTAATTCTGTCCAATTTATGCCGGCAATCTTTGAGCCCTTAAATGAAACTTCTGAAAATTGACAACCAGGAAATTTTGAAAGAGAAAGATCACAGTCAACGAAATCACAATCTGTAAATTTCACCTTAGAAAATCTGACCTCTGTCCACTTGCAGCGTTTGAACAAACAATGCTGAAATTCCACCTTTTCAATGGATTTCTCCTCAAGAACAAAGGCTGTAAACGTTTCATTTGTATAAGTATTTGCATTGAATACGGGCATCATCTACTCTGTTATTTATTATTTAGGCTCTTAAAGGCATTTTGCAATTTCTATAATAGCTGACTAACCATGAAAACCTGAAAGGAAAATTATGAAAAGGATTTTAAAAAAAAGTATCTTTCCCATTGCTCTGATTTCTACCCTAATCCAGATCCCTATGGTGAACGCTTGCACACGAGCCTTGTATGCAGGTGACAGCAATACTGTAATTACTGGACGTACCATGGACTGGATGGAAGATATGGCCTCTGATTTATGGCTCTTCCCCAGAGGAATAGAGCGCAGAGGGGAGGCTGGTCCAGACTCTTTGAAATGGATTTCAAAATACGGCTCGGTTGTAGCTTCAGTTTATGGCATTGCCTCTGCTGATGGCATGAACGAAGAGGGTTTGGTAATGAATATGCTTTATCTGGCAGAAAGCGACTATGGCAAATCTGAAGCTTCACATACACCCATGGCCATCTCTGTGTGGGGACAATACGTTTTAGATAATTTTGCGACCGTTAGTGAAGCCCTAAGCTCTATGGAGGAAAAACCTTTTTTCCTGATTGCGCCCACTTTACCCAATGGCGCTAAAGGGCAGGTGCATTTATCCTTATCAGATTCCAGCGGGGATTCTGCAATAATCGAATATATTAAGGGCAAACAGATTATTCATCACGGTAAAGAATTTAAGGTCATGACCAATTCTCCGACTTATAGTAAACAACTAGCTCTAAATGAATATTGGCATGAAATTGGTGGGGAAGTTTTCTTACCAGGTACTAGTCGAGCAGCTGATAGATTCGCTCGAGCCAGTTTTTATATCAACTCAATACCTAAGAACGTGGATACGGCCTATATTAAATCAGTTCCAGGCCAATCTTTAGAGAATCAAGCAGTTGCAAGTGTCTTGTCGGTCATGCGAGCTGTCAGTGTTCCCTTTGGTATTGCAATACCCAATCAACCGAACATTGCATCCACGCTTTGGCGAACCGTGTCTGATCAAAAAAACAAGATCTATTATTTCGATTCCTCCACTCGCCCGAATACCTTTTGGGTCTCCTTTAACCAACTTAATTTCAGTCAGGGCGCAGCCGTGCAGAAACTGGCTTTAGCTGAGGGTCAAGTCTATTCGGGTGAGGTTGCCAAGCAATTTAAACCGGAACAATCATTTAAATTTATGCCTGCCTCATGAATTACAGAAAGAACCCAACACTACTCAACCTAAAAAAAATTCTTTTATCTTTTTAAAGAGGAATTTGATAGTATTTCCTCTACCTTCTCTTCTATTTGTATAACAGAAGCAGTTCTACCCCAAGCTCCTGAAAAAAAGGAATTATTACGATGCTCTTTGAATAAAGGTAGAGTTTTAGCCTGTTCTAAAAACGTAATCTTATCCTCATGAGAGAATATCTTTTCTACTTCTTTAAATAACGTTTCCAAAGCTTTAGTTCTTAATTGGCCCAAAGTATTTCGCCACGTAGTAGTGTTTTCAATCCCAAAAAACTTATCTATATATACGTTTGTATGGGTATTTAAACCATCTATTTTCTTTAATAAGTTATATAACATATTAAATTCTGTCACCGAAAATATATTATTCTGAATAATCTGTATTAAAATCCCTTGTTTTTGAGGCTTGGATTCTTCATTAGCAATCGCCTCAGTGACTTCACCCATTTTTTTAATCGTAATGCACTGATTATGGGTTAACACAACACAATAATCCTTTTGTACACGCTTAGGGTTGCCACCTTGACCTTTAATGCTATTTTCGAACAAAAACTCGCTAAATGCTTCAGCAGTATTATTACTCTTAAAGAAAAATTTAAAATTACCAGTATCTTCTTCTATCGATTTTATACCCTCAACATAACTCTTAATTTGATTTGATAAAATCTCGCAATTGATTTTATCTGAAAGGACATTTTGAGGGTTAGTAGCCAGCTTCACATTGGCATTTATTTGATTGACATTATAAACTTTGGAGATAGTCATCAACTGCACTGAAGTTAGAAAAACACACTGATTTTGGCCATCTTGTTGGAAAGTTTTAGGTTGGCCATTTTTTCCCTTTACATCATTGTTTTCTAAAAATTCATGAAAGCTTTTAATTGCGTTGCGGCTTTTAAAGGAGAGCTTATAGTTATCACCTACTTTAGATATAACGGGCAATTCTTCTTTTATATGACTATGAATTTGCTGTGCTAATATTTTAATATCCACGTTCTGGGAATGAGGCTTACTAGCATCAATATATGATTCATTTTCAGCGGTTGGACTTTGCATAACGTTTATGGACATATTTGTTGCAACTTTCTGTTGAATGTTTTCAGTAACTGAGACATTTTGAAGATTTAAAGCCTGTCTCACTTTCAAATCTATTATCCTCATAAGATCAGGAGTTATAACAAAGTAAAAGTTATTCTTTGATGGTATAACGGAATCTTGGTTCGTATAGGTTCGGATTTGACCCATGAGTTGATTATCGGATAAAAAATTAATAAATGTATTAGCATCACGCACTTGTTGAATTACAATTAAATAATTGCCTTCTTCTTGCTGTATTCGAGTGCCTTTGTCAAGGGTTAGTAAGTCTTTTATGTTCTCCATTAGATCTTCAAAAGACGACTTATTTTCATTTTGAGTTGGTTTGGCTGATGGTTGCACCGTAGAAACTTGAACTAGCTTTTTTCTTCGGTCAAAAATATCATTTTTAAATTGCTCAACCATAGGTTGATTAAATTCAGAATGCAAAAACAGTAAATCCGATTGCTGAGCAATTTGCTCCTCAAGTGTTTTTTTATTTCTCATATGATATTGACCACCGATAGTCCGATCACTACCTGGATTTAATAAAACCACTTTTTGCCCATTTTCCTTGCATTCTTTTGCATACGTCAATATATCAGCATGAACAATAGGCTTTATATTATTAAGGTTATAGCTCTTGAGAATTTGTTCTGTTTCTTTGGCTTGTTGGTTTTCTTTAGGTGTATCGCCTTTCCATACTATCCAATTGATAGTAATTTTATGTTTTTCTGCCTCTTCGGCAAAGGCTTTATACATTATTTCTTTGGCTTTTATCTTAGATTCATTATCAAGCTTATCAAGATAAACCCCTAGTCCAAAAGCTGGCATAATTAAACGGTATTGACCGCTAACTTTTACAGAACTTACAATAAACCGAGCAAGTTTTTCGCATTCCTTTTTATAAAGCTCTTTATTAAATTCTTTATTTTTATAAAATGTATTTAAATCAATTTTGGAACTATTTAAATTAGGAGCACAGGTACTAATGACAGGAATCTGGGTGGGATTTTCGTTAAAATAAAAATCAACAGGCCCATAGACCAATCGATAACGAGAAAGATGTCTATTTGGAGCTGGCTCAGGTGCTAGCTGTAAAGAAGAATATTTAACACGGTCTGAAGGTGGGTAACCAATTCTTGTGGTTTCAAGCTCTTTACCGGCTTCTATACCAAGAAACTCATCCAGGAAGAGGATGGTTTGTTTTTTTTGTAATTCCTTAATTTTCTCTACCCGCTTATTATCATTCTCTGCAAAATCATTTCTAATGTAGCGGTCAATGAAATTCATTTGTTCGTCGAAAGAAATTTTTTCTTGCATAGTATAACTCCATTAAATATGTAGTTTAATGATAACACTGATGTATTAAGGTAATCTTAAAAGCATCTCTATAATGTGGTACCACGAATTGCCTCAAATTAACTGGCTTCGGTAACATGTTTCATTGAGGCAATAGGACCAAAGGGAATATGTCCCCTGCTATTACCAAAAGAAAAATGTCCTCTTGTTCAAAAATTGATTATCTCACATGATTATTAAATAAACATTAAATATGCACTTAAAATAAGCCCTCATGGATATTTATGTTCATAAGTAATATATTGAACAAGATTGTTCAATATATTATCAATTTCTTCTTTCCAGCAAGGAGAATGGGTGAGTTGAAAAAACTCACTTTAATCAAATAAAAAAAAATCTATTGATTAGGACTCATAAATGACGGGGGTTACCACACTGCATAGGGAAAAATTCATCTCTTAGGTTATTTCGATGGGAGGGAAGACGGGATACATGTGTAAATAGGTCATTTGCAGGTTACATTGGAGATGGTGGTAGGCCCACCGTATTCGGCTTTCAGGAGCTGATTACAGCCGCTTCCAGCTGCTGTTGTAAAGAGGAATGGTGGTGATAGATATTATGGGAAACTTATAGAGTGAAGAGGTTAATGTTTAAACGATTTGCACAGGACAATTTTATACTCCTTACCACGTCATCTCGAGCAACAGCGAGAGATCTCCGGATTTAACACCCCTCGCTGACGCTCAGGATAACGCGGCAGTTAGAGATTTGTCCTCTGTAAAAACATAAATGTTACCTTGATGCAGCGTTAGATTATTAACAAGACTATTTATTACTCTTTTGCACTTCCCCAATCCAACTATCTATAATTGTTCTCAAAAGAGGCAAAGAAACAACACCATTGTTTAAAATCTGATTATGAAACTGGCGAATATCAAATTGCTTGCCTAATCGTTCTTTTGCCAAATTGCGTAATTGTTCAATTTCAAATTTTCCGAGCAAGTATGAGGTTGCCTGGCCTGGCAGCATTATGTAGCGGTCAACTTCTCCTTCAATAATTATTTCATCGAGAGCAGTATATTTTGTTAAATATTCGATGGCTTGGTCTCGGCTCCAATGCATCGCATGAATTCCAGTATCCACCACTAATCGCGCCGCCCTTAAGCTTTCATTAGATAGCATCCCCAAGCGTGAAATATCATCTTTATATAACCCCATTTCATCAGCCAGACGTTCTACATAAAGAGCCCAGCCTTCTCCATATCCTGCATTCCATAAATATTTATTCAGAGGCAGTAGGGATTTATTTTCATAATTTAAGGCAACCTGAAAGTGATGGCCAGGTATTAGTTCATGGAATAAGGTCGCTTCCATATCAATTCTGTTTCTCTTTTCCGGTTCATAGGTGTTAATAAAAAAGATACCAGGTTCTGTTCCATCTTCACTAGGTGGGTGGTATTCGCCTGAGGCACCCGTTTTGGCTCGATGCAGGGGATAAGATCTGATGATCCCTTCGCTTTTTGGCATCTCTTCAAACCAATTAGAAACGATAAGTTTCACTCTTTCTAATGCTGATAAATTATAATTTAAAATATCCTGTTCAGAAGAAAAGTAATTTATGGAATCATTTTTTGCCTTGGAAAAAATAACCTTAATATCTTTAGTTCCGTATTTTTTTGACCCAATTTCAGCAATCTCCTCCGATAGTTTTTGGATGGATCGCAGCCCTATTTCATGAATTTCTTTTGCTGTTAGATCTAAGGTGGTTTCCTGTTTAATTTTAGATTGATAGCATTGGCTACCGGAGGGTAATGCCGAGACCCCTATTTCATTTCTCGCCAGGGGAAGATACTCAGTTTCAAGATAATTAATATAGTTTCTAAGAGAAGGATTTATTATTGTTTCAATTATCTGGGCTACTTCCGTTTTAAAATCCTTATCATTATCGCGTCTTGCAAAATCATAGAAAGGGGATTCCTCAATCTTGCTATCGACTAAGATCTTAAGTTGAGCTAATACCCCTTTGATGGCCGGTTTAGGCGCTGTGTAGCCAAGTTTCAAACCTGTTTTTAGATTTATAATTTGACTTTCGACAACGGTATTGAAAGTTCGCCAGCGCTTTAGAGCAAGCTCTCTATATTCAGCAGAGCCAACAGGTTGTTTTTCAGCAATAATAGTCATTTTATTGTGCCAGCCCCAGGCTGGATTAATATCCCATAGTTCCTCTTTGCAAATTCGGCTTTCTTTTTTATTTTCGAGCGTTTCTTTTAAAAGGAGATAAGTGTAATAGTCAAGGCTCCCACGGAGTTTATTGTCATCCATTCGATTTAAAGCATTTAAAAAATTATCTTCTCGATTTTGCCATTTTTGCGTAGCTTCTATCGAATAATCCATAAATCTATCCTGCGCCACATCATGCCGCCCCCAAAATAAGCCTAATTCAGGGGAATAATTAAATAGCTCGTTTTCATAGTCTGTTGCTAGGCGAGAAAATTCAGTTGGCATATTGGCGATCTCAAAGTTATTGACAGGTAAGGGATATAATTTAAAAGATATACACAGGGTCAGTGTATAGAAAAATAATTTTCTTTTTAAAAACATCTTATTAGACCTTCTAGGATAAATATTGGGAATAGACTAAGCTATTATTATAACCTATAAGTTTAGAACTTTTATGGAACGTTTAAATCATTTAATAATGTCAATTTTAATGCTTATTTTACTTTTAGCGGTTAACCAATACCTTCCCTTGGCTAATTTGATTAATCTGCTATTTAATATGTTTATGTTAATCCTGATTGTTCTTTATGCCATGCAAGCTCTCAGAGCAATAGAACCCTTACTCCCGGTGCCTAAAATCTTTAAATAATTCCAATATTATCTGCAATGAAGAAGGAAGACTTTAATGAAGAGAATCTGTTTACTGGTATCCCTGTTTTTAATAACGCCAGTTCTCCATGCTGAAGATAATTTAGCCATTCCTGCGATGATCTTGCAATTTCTGGATCAATGTTATGATAATGAAGCTAAAACTGGCCCAGATTTAGCCAAATGCGTCTTGAAAAAATTGGAACATAAGAAAAATCCCGAAGGCTACAAGATAAATTTTACCCAAGACAGTTTTAATAGAAAAATCTTGAGCAGTTTTACGCTCATCATCTATAACAAACAAGGTCTCACAATCACCTGTCGCGGCGTAGCCTCTGATAAAATTCACATTCAATCCTGCAGCTCGGAAAAAAAGGCTCCGCTGAGCGAGGGTAAAGAACTCTCTATTACCCCACCAGAATGAACTCTAATCACTGAA
>JACCSX010000112.1 GCA_013812775.1 Tatlockia sp.
GACGATTCCGGCCAATTTAAACCCTCCTTTTTTCCTTTGCCTTTTTTATCCGCTGGGATTATTAGGTTACCGTGCCGCAATCATTATCTCTTCACTACTTTCACTTGGTTTAGGATTAATCGGTGCAGGTTATGCCTTTTTTTATACCTTTTCTGATGAATTTCGCAAAAAATATAATTTAATTTTATACCTGCTTTATTTTTCATTTTTCCCCATTTTGATGGACACATCCATAGTCCAGGTAGGCTCCCTTTTATTCTTCTTCATAATGGTTGGTTATCATTTTTATCAACAAAAAAGGGATAATCTTGCCGGTTTTTTTTGGGGAATAATTATTGCGATTAAGCTCTTTCCAGCACTCTTATTCTTCCTGGTATTAAAGCAGGGCCGCGATCGGGTTTTTCTTGTGATGTTAGCAACTTTTTTAATGGCCTGTCTGGTTCCCTTGCTATTTTATGGCTCACTTTTATATTCCCAATATTTTTCAATGTTGTCTGTTGTTTACTGGTTTGGTGATAGCTGGAATGCATCTATTTATGGATTTCTTTTTCGCCTGATTTTGGATTTAAAGCATCCCGGACAATCCTTGCTTCCCATCCAAGGTCTTTATCTCCTATTTTTTTCTCTTTTACTGCTCTGCTATTTATTTGCGATGGGTCCTAAAGAAATACCAGGACAGATAAAACAGGTTAATCACCAGCCCTTTAGTCTAACCTTGACGATGATGGTATTAATGAGCCCTTTTGGCTGGCTTTATTATTTCTCACTTCTAATCTTTCCTTTAATGTTAACCGGAATAGCTGCCTTTGAAGAAAAAACAAAAACACTTGTCCCCTTGATAGCCTGGGTTTTATGTTTTTTTCTTCTCGACTTTCCCCAATCTTACGTAATGGGTAAACAAATGCAGAATTTTACGGAAAAAATTGGTTTATTTTCTTTCTATTTTTATGGTTTGGTTTTATTAACTATTTTGGTTATCTTGCGGCCCAAAATGCCGGGGGGAAATGAACTGAATATCAAGGAAATTAAAAAAGATGAGAAAAAATGCCGTCTTATTACAGTTTTGGTTTTTTTTCTTCTCTTTGGATTAATAGTTCCCCTTAATAGCTTTCTTATTCGTATCTCCATAGGAGGCCATGGGACTTATAATGCGAAGGATTTGGATAAACTACTTAGAGAAAATTAAAATGATGCTGCGGCAATGAGCAATCGATATTTAACAATAGTTTTTACACTAATTGTAATCACATCCTATTCCCTGCTTTTTTATTGGGTTTTAACGAAAACTCACATACAGGATTTTACTTCGTTTTACGCTACCCTTTTAAACCTGGTTAATAATAAAAATCCTTATTCAATATCGTATAGCCATTTTTTGCCTCTGACAAAAAAATTAACAGCTAATTTAAACCCTCCTTTTGTTTTTTTTGTCTTTGGTTTTTTAGCAAAATTCACTTATCAGACTGCACTAGCAATCTGGATTTTTTTGTCCTTTATTTTAGGATTGATTGGCGCTGGTCTTGCCTTTCATCATGCCTTTAAAGAGGATTTTTTACGGAAAAATTGGTTTATTTTATTTCTAATCTACTTGGCTCTATTTTCAACAATTATAAATATATCCATGGCCCAAATTGGCTTAATCCTATTATTTATTCTGATGCTTGGGTATCATTTTTATCTTGGAAACCGTGATTATATTGCCGGTTTTTTTTGGGGTGTTCTTATTGCCTTTAAATTCTTCCCCGCCTTGTTGTTTATTTATGTGATTAAACAGAGACGAATGAAAGTATTTGCCCTGATGTCCGCAACCACAATTCTGGCTTGCCTAATACCTTATTTTGTTCATGGTCGAATTATTTACAGTCAATATTTTTCAATGATGTCTCAGGTTTTATGGTATGGAGATAATTGGAATGCGTCTATCTTTGGCTATATTTTTCGTCTATTTATTCATCCTCAATCCATCAAGCAACATTTAATTTTGATGCAAATTATTTATGTTTTTTTATTCTTAATCAGCTTTCTATGGTATCTAAAAAAGCTAGGTCCAAAGGCTTTGAAACCGGTAAATCATCAACCCTTTTGCCTAACTTTGACTATGATGTTATTGATGAGTCCATTTGGCTGGCTTTATTATTTTCCGCTATTAATTTTTCCCCTACTTTTAATCTGGAATTCAGCCTATGAGCAGATAAATCACTCTGTTAAACCAATGTTTATTTTTCTAATTTCCTTGTTTCTGATTAATATTCCTCAAGGCTATTTGACTAATAACCAAATGAATTATTTTTTCAGTAAAATTTTACTCAATTCCTGTTTTTTTTATGGCTTGGTATTGTTAACTTATTTATGCGCTAAGCAAGATAGAATTTCAGGGGAAAATGACATTGATTATGATGAAAAAAAACAGGGATTTATATTTATTACACTATTCATTCTGATGTTCGGACTCATTATCACTGCCTTCAAGTTCTTGCTTGATATTAATTGACAAAATACGGTTCGCGGTCTAACGTTAACTGGAGATCTATTTTTAAAATATTCAATAAAGTTAAGCTACTATATGATTGATTTAACTATTCACACCCAACCTGATGACGAGAGCTGCGGCCCCACAAGCCTGCACGCCCTTTACCAATATTATGGTTTGGATATAGAGCTTGAACAAGTGATCAAAGGAATAGAACGCTCCCACTCTGGCGGCACCATTGCCCCCATGCTAGGTAAACATGCGCTGCAACTTAATTTTTCTGCAATCATTTACGTAAATAATGTAAGTTTGTTTGATCCAACCTGGTTTGATCCTTTACACGGCGAGTCCGTATGGGAAAATCTGGCCGGCAAATTAAAGGCACAGATGAAACACAAAACAGAGATGCGGTTTCTTCAGGAGAGTCAGGCTTATTTAGAATTTCTGGAACTTGGCGGTCAAATCCGTTTTCGAACTTTGAGCCTGCATTTACTAAAAAAATACTTTCTTCAAAACATTCCAATCCTGACAGGATTATCTGCCACTTACCTCTACCGTTGCTCCCGTGAGCTCTATAATGAAAAGGGCGAAGCGCTTTATGATGATATCCGTGGTACTCCCTGCGGCCATTTTGTTGTACTCTGTGGTTATGATGAGAGCAAAAGAAATATTGTCGTGGCTGATCCGCACCGTGCTAACCCAATTTCACACGATAACTATTATAAAGTAAGCTCTATTCGTTTAATTAATGCAATCCTACTTGGCGTTTTAACCTATGATGCCAATTTATTGATAATCCAACCAAGAGTAATGAATGCAAACTATAATCGTAACGGATGACGCAGTAAACTGGGAATTTTTAAGCCCCTTGGCGGCAATTGTAAATGCTACTGATTACTTATCTAATGAGAATTATCATCAAAGTAAGTCGCTGAGGGTGATCAATCTATGCCGCTCTTATAATCATCAAACGATAGGCTATTACGTTTCATTATTAGCCCAGGCGCGTGATCATAAAATATTACCCTCTGTCGATAGCATACAAGATGTACTTTCTGCGAGTTTGTCCAAATTTATCTCTCAGGATGTTGACGATGAAATTCAACATTGCCTACATGATATTAAAACCGACGAATTTGTTTTTAGCCTTTATTTTGGTCAAAATATGGCCAAACGTCATGCGACACTGGCTAAAAAACTGCATGGCCTATTTCCCTTACCAATGATTCGTTTCACTTTCGAGATGAAAAAGCAATGGCGGATAAAATGCTTACAGGCCTTAGCCTATTCCGATATCCCGGCAAACCATATTCAATTTATGGAAGAGGCTGCTGAAAGTTATTTATCGAAAAAACGCTTTCATCAATGGCGCAAAAAACAACGTTTTCATGACTTGGCGATTCTTGTCGATCCAACAGAGCCGAACGCGCCCTCCAATAAAAAAGCCTTGGATATTTTTGCCAGCATCGGCGAATCCATGGGCTTGAATGTTGATTTTATAGAGAAAAATGACTCTAAAACGATTGCCGAATATGACGCTTTATTCATTCGCGCAACGACTGCAGTTAATCATTATACTTACCGGATGGCCAGGCGTGCAGAACAAGAAAATTTAGTCGTTATTGATGATCCACAATCTATCCTTAAATGTACTAATAAAGTCTATCTCGCTGAATTAATGCGCAGCCATCAAATCTTAACGCCGGAAACTACTTTTATTAGCAAATACGATAAAGAAATTCCTAACATTGTATTTCCCTGTGTGATAAAACGACCAGATAGTGCTTTTTCACATGGAGTAATCAAACTTGATGATGAAAAAGACTTGCATAAATCATTGACACAGTTTTTTAAAATCTCCGATTTGGTGTTAATCCAGCCTTTTATTCCTACTGAATATGACTGGCGTATCGGTATACTGGACAATAAGCCTATTTTCGCCTGCCGCTACTACATGGCAAAAAATCACTGGCAAATTTATAATTGGGATGCCATGAATTCAAAAATTGTTGAAGGTGGCCATGAAACAATGCCTTTAAGCAACGTTCCGGACGCGGTGATTAAAACTGCTTTAAAAAGCACCCGCTTAATTGGAGACGGTCTTTATGGAGTTGATATTAAAAGTCATGGTGATAAACATTATGTGATTGAGGTGAATGATAACCCTAATATTGATTTTGGTATTGAGGATGAAATTTTAGGTGAAGCCCTTTATGAGCAAGTAATGAATGTATTTTTACAACGTATTCGCAGGAAACATGGTTATGTCTGATTTTTCGATTTTTTCTGTATTAGGACTTGAAATTGAATACATGCTTGTCGACCGCATTAACCTGAATATTCAATCCAAGAGCGATATAATTCTTAAAGCACTTGCCGGCGAGCAGGTTAATGAGGTGGCGCTGGGTGAGATTGCTGTAAGCAATGAGTTGGTTATGCATGTCCTCGAATTAAAGAACAATGGTCCCAAACCACCCAATGCACCGATTGCCCTGCAATTTCAACAAACGATTGATTCGTTACAGCCTTTATTAGCTCAACACAATTTACAACTACTTCCTGGCGGCGCCCATCCCTGGATGAATCCACTATCAGAAACCAAGCGTTGGCCACATGGTAATATGGATATTTATCGCCAATTTGATTCCATTTTTAACTGTCAGGGACATGGTTGGTCAAATTTACAAAGCATGCATGTCAACCTGCCCTTTGCCAATGACGAGGAATTTAACCAGCTCCATAATGCAATCCGGTTGATACTGCCTTTACTGCCAGCTTTAGCGGCCAGCACGCCCTTCCTAGAGGGTAAATACACGGGATTTAAGGATTCACGCTTGTATTTCTATGGGAAAAACCAGCTAAAGATACCTTCAATTAGCGGCAACATTATTCCTGAGTTCATTCAGTCCGAGTCCCAATATAAACAAACAATTTTAGAACCAATGTATAGGGATATCAGCAGCTATGATCCCGAAAACATTTTGCAATATGAATGGCTCAATTCCAGAGCCGCAATTCCTAAATTTAACTATAAGGCAATTGAGATTAGGATTCTTGATTCCCAGGAATGTGTGCAAGCGGATATCGCTATCGCCCTTGCTATCCAGGCTATTTTAAAAAATTGGCAGTCTAATTCTTGTTACTATTTGGATAATCCCTGTGATACTCAACGTCTGCGGACTGTTTATGATGAGGCCATCAAAGAAGGCCAGGCTGTTTGCGTGGACGATTCAAAATTGTGCGCACAGTGGCAGCTACCAAAACGCAAAATGACCGGCACCGAACTTTGGTCAATGCTGATTGAGCGCGTAAGCACCGATCTGGATAGCAATAGTCAGCGTACACTTGAATATATTTTGAGTCATGGAAATTTAAGTGAACGACTTTTACGAGCCTGCGGTAATGATCATAGCAAAGCAACTCTGTCGCGTGTATATCGACAGTTAGGACATTGCCTCCTCACCAATCAATTATTCAACGCCTCATGAAGGAAATTGCTCTCGTTGTAAGCTGTGAACACGCAGTGAATACTGTACCTGAGGCTTATAAGACGCTATTTGCTCCTCATCAGCACTTACTTAACACCCATAGAGGCTTTGATATTGGCACCCTGACTATTGCCAGAGCCTTTGTCAAGATTTTTAACTGTGATTTTGTGCAAGCTCGGGCGACTCGTTTGCTGATTGATTGCAATCGCAGCCTTTGGCATCGCCTATTGTTTTCAGAAATTACCAAATCACTTCCCAAAAATGAGAAAGAGCTCTTGATTCAGCTCTTCTATTTACCTTATCGGCAAAAAGTAGAAGACCGTATTAAGACGCACATCCAAGAGGGAAAGCAGGTTTTACATTTATCTATACACAGCTTTACGCCAGTCTTCAATGAAGTCCTGCGCAACATCGATATCGGTTTACTCTATGATCCAAAACGAAAGAATGAAAAAATGCTTGCGCAGCGCTGGCAACAGCAAATTAAACAACAAACTAAAAACATTCAAGTTCGAATGAACTGTCCTTATCGGGGCATTGCTGATGGATTTACCACGGCACTTAGGAAACAATTTGCAGAACCAAACTATATAGGCATTGAAATCGAGTCTAACCAAAAATTGGTTTCGGATTCAGAATTTCTAAACTATCTCGCTTCCCTACTTACTGAAACCTTAAAACCAATTATTAATCAAACCTGGGTTGGCTATCCAACTTAATAACCTAAATTAGCTTTAGTCTCATCCTCAATCTTAATTGAAGGCTGAATTGAATCCTTAAAATGACCAATACGCTTAAGAGTTTCAGTATTTGTAATACTCCCGGAGTTAGAATCATTTTGCGCTTGAGAAGGGGTCGCGGGTTCTTCAACTGTTTTGGCAAAGCGACTATCGGCCAATAATTTTTCAGCTCTGGATATTATATTGAATTGGGTTACATATTTTAAAGGTATTTTAACAACTTCATGATGAATACTTTCTAAAATTCGAATTTTAGCGCTGATACCTGACTGAAAACCATTGATTTTTGATAAATCAGTCAACTGATTTAACCTATCAACGGCTTCATTTATAGATTGAGTATACCATTCAAGATTAAGAAAATTATACTCATCAAACAAATTCTGTAAAAGTCGATAACCGCTTGAAATTTCTTTTAATTCATTCACGTAGTTTTTTTCTAGATGCACTAACTTTATTGAAATACTGATTAAATAGAAACCTTTGGCTTTTAAATTCTCAATGTTCTTTACTGTGTTCAATTGATCTTTAATAATTAGTAACTTAGCCAAAATGCTCATAAAACTACCATAACAAAAATGAACAACCATTGTACCTAAGATAACTTAACGAAATATTAAAAGAATCTTTAGGTGCGATAGACGAATTGCCTCAAATTAACTGTTGCCGAAGGAGTGGCTAAATAAGTATGTAAATTGCATCGTTGCCTCAATATTAGTGTTGCCGAAAGAGGGAGGACGGCATGGGAGAATTGAGGATGGATTTATAT
>JACCSX010000119.1 GCA_013812775.1 Tatlockia sp.
GATTACTCGATGGCATGGAATAATAATGGCTAATTGATTTGCTCCATTAGCCTGAGCCACGGCACGAAAGGAAGATGGCTGTTTAATAACTTTTGCGATTTCTAAATAGGATAGGGTTTCGCCAAAAGGGATTTTTTTTAACTCCTCCCAAACTTGTTTTTGAAATGGGGATCCAAGCAAATATAATGGGGTATGAAATTCTTTTAGATTACCCTCAAAATAAGATGCCAATTCTTTTTCAATCGAACTAATAGGTCGTGTTTTACCTGGTATTATTGCTGATTTTGTTCTTTTTCTAAGACGTTCTACCTCCCGTTCCAAACCTCGACGATCGACAAATTCTAAAAGATACAAAGCCGAATCAGAAGCAATAGCAATCATTGGGCCGAGCTTGGTATCTAACCAAGAGGCTTTTAGAATGGATTTTGCTCCTAGCTTTGTGGGTGCCGCACCCATGATACGGGAAAACGCATCTCTAAAGCCGCTACTGGACTCATAACCACTTGAAAGCTGTGCGTCGATAACAGGATCACCTTGTCTTATTTGCTTCATGGCAAGTCCAATACGCCTAGCTCTTGCGTACTCAACAAAGGTCATACCAAATCGTTTTTTAAATTGTCGGCGTGCCGTGGTGGCATCAATTGATAACTGTTGAAAATCGCTGTCTTTCCATCGTTTTTCTGGGTTATCTTCAATGGATTGTACCAATATTTGAACTAATTCTGATACTTGACTTGGGTTGGAGAGTGGTTTGCAACGTTTACAAGGTCGAAATGAAGCAAGAAGTGCCTCTTTAGCAGTATCGAAAAATTCACAATGTTCAAATTTAGGTTTTCTTGCTGGGCATGTAGGTCGACAAAATACACCAGTTGTTGTAACGCCTACAAAAAACACACCTTCATACTCCGTTTTTTTGTCAATTAATGCTTGGTAAAATTTATTTCTATTTTCGGTAATCATTTGCGGTTCTCACAAAAAGGTATTCAAGTTTTTATCTTTGTCATTATAATGTTTTAATAAAAAGACGCCGCCGAAATGTGGACATCAATTTTTTCACAACCAAGATCTAGACATTCTATCCCTGAGTCTGTTCAATGTATTTTAGATCTTATTAAAAAACCTTTTTGATCACCTTATAACTTTGGGGGTAGAAATGATTGAGTTATCTGAGTTCAAGAATGAGGGGCCTGGTTTATTTTTAGAGTTTAAAGATGCTCTCCTAGGATTGAATAATGGCGTAATTATTGCGATTGAACATATCGGCTCAACATCAATTAGCAATGTTAAGGCAAAAGATATCATTGATGTGCAATTATCAATTATGTCATTCAACCAACTGGATAAAGTTAAAGAAATTTTAGAACCTTTAGGATTTACATTATTAGACTCCAAACAGAAGGATCATGTTCCATTTCATGAGGGTGATTTTTATAGTGCAGGCTGGGAAAAACGTTTGTTAACTGGCCTATACAAGGGACAAAATTTCAATATTCATGTCCGGCTTCATGGTAGCCTAAATTGGAATTTTGCTTTGGATTTCAAAAGGTATTTAGCCACTAATGATAAAGCAAGATATGCATTTATGCAGTTTAAAGAACGTCTAGCTTTATCAGGGGTTGATAGAGCGACATACTCTAGTATAAAAGACTCTGTGATTGACCTTATGTCTTTGCAATTTAAGGAGGAATTGTAATTAAGATCACAGCTCTTATAAACTAACTTCCTCTCTAATGGGGGGCGGTTAAAATTTATCATCTGCTGAATCCTTTACTACCAGATACAATGAGCATCTGGTAGCTTTATAAGAAATATTATTAATCTAAAATGCCACAGAATATCTCATTTTTACTTATGTTTTGGATAAAATTGCTCAATATTACTAGCAACCTCACGAGATGTGAAATTAGGCCAATTATCTTTATCAAAACCGGGGGCATTTTTTAATTGCTTTTCATCCAGATTGAGAATAAAGCAATCTTTTTCTTCATGATAAGAAAATTGATTCCAGGGAACGGCAAAGAATTTATTACCAAAGCCCATAAATCCACCAAAATCCAAAACAAGGTAACTAACTTTGCCTGTTGATTTGTCTAAGACCACCTCATTAATAGTCCCTAAGTTTTCATCCTTCATATTTTTTACTGTGACCCCTGTAACCTCACTCGCTTTTACTATCTTTTTAAACGTCATGATTAATTCCTTTTT
>JACCSX010000137.1 GCA_013812775.1 Tatlockia sp.
TCCCTATTCAAAGTTGCCAAAAACACCCATGGAATAAAATACAGCCATTGAGAACGCAGACAAAATAAAAATCCCATCGCCATAAAAAATAAGGAAGCGGTGTCGTAAGGGTAAAAAAAAGTAGCGATCCCGTTATTTTGAAAACGATAATTAACAACTGTGATTAGAGGCAAAAGCAAGATAAATAGCCAACTTAGGAATTGCGATTGGCGCGGGCTGAATTCCTGTCGCAGCAAAGAAAATAGAGCGAAATAAAATAAGCTGATAAAAAGCCATTCCATTAAAAAAAACAGTTCATCGACCTTAAGTGGAATAATAGGAGCTATTAAATTAACCAGGGCAGGGACTAATAACCGCTGGCCAAAAGGCAGGCGTACGGAAAAACTCATTAGATTAGCGAAGGATAAATCTGAATAGAGGCCGGTAAGGTGGGTATGAATAAAGGCATAGCTCAGCAGCAGAACGAAGGTTACAAATCGGTATTTATAACGCAAAAGATCAGCATTCATGCATGGAGGCTTATTTAATTCAAGATTTATTGAGACTATCCGATATTAGAGAAGAAAAGCAAATTTGAACAGGACTGGATAAACCAGGAGCACCCAATGAAAGATAGTGCAAAATTCAACGTAGGCGAGCGTGTAATTCATATTCAGCATGGGTATCGCGCAGTTATTGTCGATATTGATCCTCTTTTTCAAGCCTCTGGTCGCATTAATCCGCAAGCCCATAAACGTGAATTTGCTACACGCAATCCTTGGTATCGTCTGCTGGTTGATAACTCTAACCAAATGACTTATGTTGAAGAATGCCAGTTAAAACGCGATCCCTCTCAGTCAACCATTGATAATCCTCAGGTAAAGAAATATCTCAATGAACAAGCGGGCAAATACCATCCAAACACCCGTCGCCATTAAATCCCTTTCTTAGTAGCAAGACGTCATCTCGAATTGGGACAGATGGGAAAGAATTTCTGATGACCCGAGAAATTAATCCCGCTGGATTTTAAGTTTGTCTTATAAATGCATTGGCTAGGGCTAAGTATGACGTAACATAAATACAAGCAAAGCTATGAAGCCAATTAAAATAATTGCCAAAAATCCCATAGTCGAGAAACTTTTCGAAAGATTTTCACGGCTAAATTGTTCAGGTCGTCCTTTGATGTTGCGATACAATACCCAAACAATAAGGCCGGCGCCTAGTAATCCAAGTACCTGATATAAGGTTTCCATTTTGCTACTCTCCTTTTTCCTCAAAACTAAATGCATCTGAAAATAATTGCGCCTGCCGTACACCCTTTGCAAGCAAAGCATCTCTGGTGGCAAAAACCATATCAAAAGGACCGCTGATTACAAATTGCCAATTGCCAAGATCATGCGGATGCTGTTCAATAACCATCGATGCTAGAGTATCCTTTAAACTGCTATTAGGCAGCAAAGAAAAATAACGAAAATGAGTAGCGTGAGTTTGCCAATGAATCACTTTCTCATGCATATACAGGTCGCTTTGTGATCGTGCTCCCCAAAATAACTCAAAGGTTCGTTTATCGCCGCTTGCCAGCAATTGCTCTATCATCGCCTTTATGGGCGCAAAGCCCGTACCACCGGCAATAAATAAAATCGGCTGCTGCTTATCTAATTTATCAAGATGACAATCACCTAGGGGGATACGGACTGTAAGCACGCCACGCTGTTTGATTTCTGCTAACAGTAGTTGATTTGAGGCATTGTCCACAGAATGTCGTAAATGCAACTCATACTTATGGGAACCCAAAGGAGCATTTGCTATTGAATAGCTTAATTCCTCAGATGCGAAAATAATATCCAGGTATTGGCCAGCCTGGTATTCAACATAATGGTCAGGGGCCAAAATAAGTTTCAAGATAGAGTCAGTTAAGGGATTAACACTTTCCACTTGAGTTAGAATCAATTGTTTTTTCATAAATCCAACCCAAGCTCTGACCAATAGTTATCTACTTGCTTAAGAATTTCATCATCCATCCTGATCGCTTTCCCCCATTCCCGCTGGGTTTCACCCGCCCATTTTGACGTTGCGTCCATTCCCATTTTTGAACCCAATCCGGAAACTGGTGAAGCAAAATCAAGATAATCGATTGGCGTATTATCCATCATTACAGTATCTCGCAAAGGGTCCATCCTGGTTGTAATCGCCCAAATCACATCCTGCCAATTACGTGCATCAATGTCATCGTCGCAAACAATAACAAATTTTGTGTACATGAATTGTCTCAAAAAAGACCAAACAGCCATCATTATCCGTTTTGCATGCCCGGGATATTGCTTCTTGATTGTGACAACTGCCAAGCGATAAGAGCAGCCCTCGGGTGGCAGATAGAAATCCACAATTTCAGGAAACTGTTTTTGTAAAAGCGGAATAAAAACTTCATTTAAAGCCAAGCCTAAAATCGCCGGCTCATCAGGTGGTCGGCCTGTGTAGGTGCTATGGTAAATAGGTTGACTGCGATGTGTTATGCGCTCAACCGTAAAAACAGGAAAGGATTGGACTTCATTATAATAACCAGTGTGATCGCCAAAAGGCCCCTCAGCTGCTTCCTCCCCTGCCTCTATATAGCCTTCCAGAATAATTTCAGCAGAGGCTGGTACCGATAAATCATTACCAATACAACGAGTTAACTGAGTCCGTTGCCCACGCAATAAACCAGCAAAAGCATATTCCGACAGGCTATCGGGAACCGGGGTCACGGCAGCTAGTAAGGTAGCGGGATCAGCACCCAAAGTCACAGCTAGAGGAAAACGTTCGCCAGGATAAACCTGCTGCCAGGCTTGATAATCCAAGGCACCGCCACGATGCGATAACCATCGCATAATCAGTTTGTTTTTTGCCAACAATTGTTGCCTGTAAATACCCATATTTTCACGCGACTGGTGCGGCCCTTTGGTCGTTACCAAGCCCCAGGTAATCAGGGGCGCGACATCGCCTGGCCAGCAGGTTTGAATGGGCAGGCGTCTTAAATCAACCTCATCCTTTTCCCAGACATGCTCCTGGCAAGGAGCCGAACTGACGTATTTAGGCGCCATATTGAGCGCTTGCTTTAACAGAGGAATTTTTGAAAATGCATCTTTAAAACCTTTAGGTGGATCTGGCTCTTTTAAAGCCGCTAAAAGCTTACCAACCTCACGCAAAGCGCTAATACTTTCTTCTCCCATTCCTAAAGCCACACGCTCAACGCTGCCAAATAAATTAGTCAAAACCGGCATGGTGCTTTCTTTAGGATTAGTAAAAAGCAAAGCAGGGCCCCCTGCGCGCAAAACTCGATCACTAATGGCGGTCATCTCAAGATTTGGAGAAACAGGGTAACTAATTCGCTTTAGTAAACCACGAATTTCTAATTGAGTGATAAAATCACGAAGGTCAGTATATTTCATGAGAAAAGTATTCGGAAAATTAATTGCTGATTATGGCACAGGCAGGAATTTAACAGAAATATTGCAGTACACTTTCTCTGTTTATTGTAGATTGGGTCTGTGACCCAACCTACACCTTCGGGGTATGACCTAACAATTCCGCCCTGGGGCTTTACTCCTGACGTTTCATTGCATCAAAAAATTCAGCATTTGTTTTATGATTTTTCATACGCTCAAGTAGAAACTCAATTGCATCGCATTCGTCCATAGATTGCAGAATTTTGCGCAAAATCCAGGTGCGATGTAATTCTTCCGGACTTACTAGCAAGTCTTCGCGGCGAGTACCAGAACGATTGATATTAATGGCAGGGAATACACGGCGCTCAGAAATGTTACGAGATAAGTGGATTTCCATATTGCCGGTTCCCTTAAACTCTTCATAAATCACCTCATCCATTTTCGAACCGGTATCAACGAGTGCTGTAGCAATGATTGTTAAACTGCCACCCTCTTCGATATTTCGTGCCGCACCATAAAGACGCTTAGGTCTTTGCAGAGCATTTGCATCCACACCACCGGTTAATACTTTACCCGAAGCAGGAACGACGGTGTTATAGGCACGAGCCAGGCGGGTTATAGAGTCTAATAAGATTACTACGTCTCTTTTGTGTTCAACCAACCTTTTTGCCTTTTCAACAACCATTTCTGCAACTTGAACGTGACGATTTGCGGGCTCATCGAAGGTAGAAGCCACAACCTCTCCTTTCACGGAACGTTGCATTTCGGTAACTTCCTCAGGTCGTTCATCAATCAATAAGACAATTAGATAACAATCAGGATAATTTTTCTCAATTGAATGGGCAAGATTTTGTAACATCAATGTCTTTCCCGCCTTTGGCGGAGAAACAATAAGACCACGTTGACCACGCCCAAAAGGAGCGCACAAATCGACAACCCGAGCGGTTAAATCTTCTGAGCTTCCATTACCCTGCTCCATTACAAGACGGCGGTTGGCAAATAGAGGTGTCAGGTTTTCGAATAAAATTTTGCGCTTGGCACTTTCTGGTGAATCAAAATTAATCTCGTCAACCTTTAACAAAGCAAAATAACGCTCATTGTCTTTGGGTGGGCGAATTTTGCCTGTTATTGTATCACCCGTACGTAAGCCAAATCGTCTGATTTGACTGGGTGAAACATAGATATCATCGGGACCTGCCTGGTAGGAACCGTCTTCGGACCGCAAAAAGCCGAAACCGTCGGTTAAAACTTCCAGAACACCGCCGCCATGGATATCTTCACCCTTGTGCGAATGGGCCTTTAGAATGGCGAAAAGGATATCTTGCTTGCGCATGCGGGCAGTATTTTCAGCCCCCATTTCCTGCGAAATATTGACAAGATCGGCAATGGGTAATTTCTTAAGTTCGCTAAGATTCATAGATCTCACTTGATGTATTGGTTAAAAGAATTGGTTTTTTCCGAGGTAATTAAATATTGGAAGAATAGTTGGGAAATCCACTATCCATAGACAATTTCTCTCTGCACTAAACATTAGCCTATTTATCATTAACATCAGAGCTCATCAAACATTTAACTGTTTAAAAGGCAGATGTACAAAATTGGGGCTAGAGATTTAATCTCTGAGAAAATGACTACACATTGATATAGCAGATTAACATAGCTTTTAGATTAGATCCACTAATTTTATGCGTTCCATCCTTTGCACAGGACAAAAATTTATAAAACCCACGTCATCCCATGCAACAGCGAGGGATCTCCTAATGCCAAAGACTGAGGCTCATTACTTGAGACCTTCGCTGCGCTCAGGATGACGGAGTGGAGAGTCATAATTGTACTGTGCAGAAGCGGCATCCTAAGCTCTAGGCTAAAGCGCCTAAAAACAAAGCCATTTAAACATTCGACTCAACAAAGGCGATCAATTGCGATTTGGAAAGCAAACCCATTTTTACAGCCTCTACCTGACCATTTTTGAAAA
>JACCSX010000149.1 GCA_013812775.1 Tatlockia sp.
TAAGCAATAGTTGCTTTGCTCTGCCTGATGACCGTGAAAAAATACTTGAATTATCAGCAGACTCAGCCGATCTGAATCAACAGACCCACCACGGCGAATATATAGGCAATGTGCAGCTTGATCAGGGTTCAACTCATTTGCGAGCAGCAAGTGCGAGGACTGAAGGCAATGAACAAAATAAGTTAGTATTAGCTGTCGCAAAGGGTAATGCAAAGGAGCAAGCCCATTTCTGGATACTCACAGACTTAGACAAACCTCCCTTGCACGCTTATGCCAATACTATTCAGTATTTTCCAGATCGCAATTTAGTGGAGTTGATTGGCAATGCTCGGGTGACTCAGGGAGAAAATTCCTTTACTGCACCCAAAATTATTTATGATACTTTAAAGAAACATGTTCTTTCCAAATCGGATGGAAAAACCCGTACGACTATTATTATTCACCCGGGAAAAAAGGCATGAGCGAGCTGTCAGCGCAGAACATAAAGAAATCGTTCAGGTCACGTACCGTAGTCAATGATATCTCGATTAATATTCACCGTGGAGAATGCGTCGGATTATTAGGCCCAAATGGCGCTGGAAAAACAACCTGCTTTTATATGATTGTCGGCTTGCAATCCTGTGATGAGGGTCACATACTGTTAGATGGCAAGGATGTTACCAAAGCTCCCATGCATCAACGAGCGCGCTTGGGTATAGGCTATTTACCGCAGGAAGCTTCAATTTTTCGCAAGTTATCTGTTAGCGATAATATTTTATCCATTTTGCAATTGCGAAAAGATTTAAATGATGAGGCTCGTAAAGAAAAACTGGAACTCTTAATGCACGAGTTTCATATTTCCCATTTGCAGAATAATCTAGGCATGAGTTTATCTGGCGGGGAACGCCGTCGTGTCGAAATAGCCCGCGCTCTGGCTATGGAACCTGCCTTTATTCTGCTAGACGAACCTTTTGCCGGTGTTGATCCAATTTCAGTTCTTGATATTAAGAAAATTATTTCGCATCTCTGTGATAAAAATATTGGTGTATTAATTACTGACCACAATGTCCGTGAAACACTTGATATCTGTGAAAGGGCTTATATTGTGAATCAAGGTAAAATTCTTTGCGAAGGTGCTCCTGCAATTATTCTTGCTAATCAACAAGTACGCGAGGTTTATTTGGGCGAAGGATTCACTTTATAGCATGTTGAGTCAGAATAAGATGTTAACATTTTCTCGAAAGGTGTGGGGTTGAAAACTTGCCATGTTAATTCTTATTGATAATTACGATTCGTTCACTTATAACTTGGTTCAATATTTTCTCTGTCTTGGCCAGCAAGTTCTTACTTTTGAAAATGATCGCATATCCATTGCAGAAATTGAGCGCCTGGCGCCTAACTATCTTGTCATTTCGCCTGGCCCTAAAGGTCCCGAGGATGCTGGCATATCACTGGCCTTAATTAAACATTTTCATCAGCGCATGCCTATCCTTGGAATCTGCCTTGGCCATCAATGCCTTGCTTATTCCTTTGGCGCCTCAATCATTCAAGCTCCGGAAATAATTCATGGGAAAACCTCTCTTATTCGCCATCATAAACAAGGACTTTTTCATGAGCTGCCCAGTCCTTTTAAAGCAACTCGCTACCACTCTCTGGCAGTTGATATAAAGACCTTACCGGATTGTTTTGCCATTGATGCCTGGGCAGACTCAACTATTATGGCTATTTCCCATCGTCAATATCCTCTTTTTGGTCTACAATTTCACCCAGAAGCCATTCTCAGCGAACAGGGCCCGCAACTATTAGAAAGGTTTTTAATTGGTAAATCCTATGAAAATCAATAACTTATTAGAACACTTAATTAATAAAAAAAATTTATCTACGATACAAATGCAAGACTTTATGCAGGCTTGCATGCGTGGTGAATTAACCGATGCCGAGCTCGCTGCTTTCTTAGCCTTGATGCGTATGAAAGGCGAAACAGTCGATGAATTAACAACTGCTGCCGCTGTTATGATGGATTTTGCTCATTGCATTGATCTAGGCCCTGATCTCATCGATATCGTTGGCACTGGTGGTGATGGAAAAAATACCTTTAATATCTCAACCATAAGCTCGTTTGTTGCGGCAGCGGCTGGTGCACGCATTGCTAAGCATGGCGGACGGTCTTCGTCTAGTAGCTCTGGCAGTGCAGATTTGCTAATGGAAGCAGGATTTGAGCTTAATCTATCTGATGAGCAATTAAGGCAAGCTTTGCAAAGCTCTGGCATCTGTTTTTTATTTGCCCCTCATTTCCATAGAGCAATGTTGCATTGCAGAAATGTTCGCCAACAACTTGGAATCCGCACTATTTTTAATTTTTTGGGACCATTAATTAATCCGGCCCGAGTCAAAAAACAAGTCTTCGGTGTTTTTGCTCATGCCTGGTTAGAGCCTTTTGCCAAAGTTCTTGCTAATTTAGGCTCTGAACGTGCTTTTGTCATCAGTTCAAGAGATGGTATGGACGAAGCCAGCATCTCAGCTATCACAGATGTCGTGGAATATCACGAAGGACAATTTAAGCGTTGGTCTTTAAATCCCAAAGACTACGGCTGCTTTCATCCCAATCTCGATGAAATTATTGTTAATTCTCCAGCCCAAAGTCTTGTTCTCGTTAATGAGGTACTAAATGGCCAAACTGGACCTGCTCGTGATATTGTTTTATTAAATTCAGCCTTAGCTATTTTTTGTGCTGGAGTCGCGCAAAACTTTGGCAACGCTCTCGAAAAAGCCAAAGAAGCAATCGATAGTGGTGAAGCCGCGAGACGATTTAATCAATTAAAAGAATTAACCCAGATGAAGAAAATCAAACATGACTAGTATTTTGAACCGCATAGGCGAACATAAACGCCAGGAAGTTGAACTCGCTAAACGAGAAAGACCCTTAGAAAGCTTGAATCTGGCTGATGCTCTGCCAACGCGTGATTTTGTTGCTGGTCTGAAAATCAAGAGCCCGGCAATTATAACGGAAATAAAAAAAGCATCTCCCAGCAAAGGCTTGATTCGAGCAGATTTTGATGTGGCAACTATCGCTAAAATCTATGAGCAACATGGAGCAAGCTGCCTGTCGGTGCTAACTGATATTCTTTTTTTCCAAGGTTCGCAAGCTTATTTGGCTTTAGCCAAAGCTCACTCAAGCCTACCTGTTTTGCGAAAAGATTTTATTATTGACAGTTATCAAATCCATGAAAGTCGCGTTCTGGGTGCTGATTGTATCCTGTTGATTGTTGCTATGCTCGATGACATGCAGTTGCATGATTTTTGTCAATTAGCGCAAGAACTAAACATGGCCGTTCTCGTCGAAAGCCATACTCATGAAGAATTTCAACGTGCTCTTCGCCTACCAACACCATTAATGGGCGTTAATAATCGTAGTCTACATACTTTCATTACTAATACAGAAATTAGTCTCATCCTGGCTGACCAACTCCCTTCTGATAAAATTCTAATTAGTGAAAGCGGCATTAACAGCCGTCAGGATATTGAACTCATGCAAAAACATGGAATAAATACCTTTTTAATTGGCGAAAGTTTAATGCGCGCCGAGGATATCGGTTCCAAGCTTAACGAGTTAATGGGTTAAAGCCTTCGTGGGAATAAATAACCACTACATACATTAAATATGCTCTCATTTTATTCTTTTAGCCTTTTTATCGAATATTCACGCCATTTATTTGTTTTGTTGTGCTAAATTTAGCATAATGCAAACCCATTTCTTTGCCGAGAGCATATGACCAAAAAACAGCTAAACCTAAGTCTTCTCAAGACCATTGTGAAGACTGCTGAGAGCGACCAAACAGGCGAAACAGCCAATTATATTCCAGAATTAGCTAATGTAAACAATGAATTAACTGCAATAGCTACCTGCACTCTAGATGGTGAAATTCTCTCTCATTCCAATATGCCCATAACTCCTGTAACCCTGCAAAGCACCGGGAAATTGATTCCACTCATTGGTTTATTAGAAGAATTCGGCGCAGAACAGCTCTTTGAATGGGTCAAGGTTGAGCCTTCTGGTGATGATTTTGCATCCATTGTCCGTCTTGAACGATTTGGTCCCAAACCCTCTAATCCCATGCTGAATGCAGGAGCAATTACTCTTTGTTCACATATTCCTGGCGTTGATGAAGAGCAGTTTGCCTGGTTAGAACATTGGGTCCAAAAATTATTTAATCAGCGCTTAACTATTAATCCCCTTGTATTTGCTTCTGAAAAAAGAACTGGTGATCGCAACCGCTCCTTAGCTTACCTGCTTAAAAGTCGCGGCAATTTGAATACATCGGTCCTTGAAACACTCGATTTATATTTTGCCCTCTGTTCTTATGAGGCAACGCTTGAACAAATGCTTTATCTGCCCACAATCCTTGCCAATGCTGGCAAAGATCCGCTGACTGGCGAACAAATTATATCTACCGAGACCTGTAAAATTACCTTGGCAATCATGGCGACTTGCGGTCTTTATGATGAAACAGGAACACATATGGTCAAAACAGGAATGCCAGCTAAAAGCGGAGTGTCTGGTTATACCATCGCTGTTGCTCTAAATAAGGCGGGCATAGTTGTCTTAAGTCCACGTGTTAATGCGAAAGGAAACAGCATTCGTGGCGAAATCATGTTGGAAGAATTGTCTAAAACAATGGACTGGCATTTCGCAATACCATCTTGATGAAATTAGCCCCCCCTTTGCTAAAATATCCCATATTGACTATTGTTTATACATTGAGGATATTTTATTCAGGGGACTAACATGGCTAAAGAAGCAGCTAATACCGAGAATTTTAACGAAAGCCTTAAAAAATGTTCAAAAATAAACCTAATTATACCGCAGGTCCTTGATGATATTCATCAGATTCAAAAGCTTGATCAAAGTTTAGAAGTTGATTTCGATTTAAAATTAGCAGAACAAAATTTGCTCTCACTCGACGGATTAAAACCCTCAGCTGATGAAAGCGGAAAAGAAGACTATGTCAATAATTATAGAGAATACCTTGATTTCTGGTCTTACCTGTCTCGGCAACTTCTTAACTGGTTTTAATGATTTGGAATTTTTATCCCCCGAACAACGCCTTAAAATGACTACAATTGCAGCCAATATTTCCATTCATCAAGACTCAATCATAAAAGTCTCAAGTCATTAAGGAATTAACATGGCAGAAGATAGACAGAAAATCCTGGATGATTTAGGCAAACGTGTTCACCAAGATACTCAAGCTGCCTGGAAAAGTGTAACCACAGTAGCTATGTATGCAGCTGCTACTGCAAAAGTGCTTGGCCGACATATTGGACAACCTATTGTTGAAACAGCAAAAGCTGTAGGAACTAACGTAAAAAAAGGCACTGAAGCCGCGTGGGGTGGCGTCAAGACAGCTGCTATGGTAGTTGGTGCAGGCGCTCTGGTTCTTGGCAAAAAAATGGGAGAACCTGTTGTAGAAGCAGCTCAATCGGCTAGTAAGAACATTCAATCAAATGCTAATTATGCTTGGCTTCATGTAAAAAACGTATCCCAGAAAATTAATAGAGAGGCTTGGGATTTAGGCTCAAAGATAACTCAATCGATGGCAAAAACTTCTAAACCTGCCTGGAATGCTGTCAAAAATGCGGCCACTTCCATAAAATCCGGTCTAACTGCTTTTAGCAGTTCAGCCAGTAAAAAAATAGAAGAGAGTGGATCTACTGCTTGGAAAAAAGTCGGAGAGGTTGCTTCCACTATCAGAGATTCTGCTAATTCTTTTTTTAATTCCGCAAAACAATCATCTCAAGGATTCAAGGATAAATTTAAAGCGCTAAAAGAAGGCCTTGTTAATAAGGCGGACGACCTCAAAAAGGAAATCCAAGACGAATATGATCGCATAAATAAACCCTAGCTAGAATTCCTATCGGATCTTTCAATTCTTCGCTTCCATAATCATAAAAACTCTATAAAATCTCTTTATCAAAAAATCCGAGAAAATAAGTCTAAATGAATAACGAGCAACCTGCCCTCACAGTCAGTCAACTTAATCGACAGGTTCGTTCCTGGTTAGAAATGGAACTTGGGGAGGTTACAGTTATTGGAGAATTATCCAATTTAGCCAAGCCCAGCTCTGGCCATTTCTATTTTAGCTTGAAAGATCCTGGCGCTCAGATTCGCTGTGTATATTTTCGTTCTCATCACGACATTAATAGCAAAAATTTTAAAGATGGCCAGAAAGTTTTGGCTAAAGGCAGATTAAGTTTGTATGAAGCAAGAGGCGATTATCAACTTATTGTCCAATCATTGGCAGACGCTGGTCTAGGCGAACTCTATTTTCAATTTGAACAACTAAAAGCAAAACTTCAGGCTCAGGGCTTATTTGAACAGGCCAGGAAAAGAAGCATACCGCGCTACCCTTCTCAGATTGCCGTGGTTACCTCAAGTAGCGGGGCTGCCCTTCGCGATATTTTAACTACTCTCAATCGTCGTTACCCATTAGCGGAGGTAAAACTCTATGCCTCTGAAGTTCAGGGAAAAGAAGCGGCGCAGCAATTGATTAGGGCAATCAATAAAGCCAATGAGGATAGACAAGCAGATGTGCTAATTCTGGCACGAGGTGGTGGTAGCATTGAGGACTTGTGGGCTTTTAATGATGAGCGGCTGGCTTTGGTCATTTCGAATAGCGCCATTCCAATTGTCTCTGGTATTGGTCATGAAACTGATTTTACTATTGCTGATTTCGTTGCCGATCTGCGCGCTGCAACACCAACCGCTGCCGCTGAGGCAGTGACACCGGATCAAATTGATTTATTGAATAAACTCAGGGTTCAAGAAGCGCGAATGGTTAGAACCATGATTGGTTTTATTCAACACCAGCAACTTTTATTATCCTATCAAATTGCTAAATTCTTATCGCCCACGCAACTGATTACTAAATACTGGCAGAATCTTGATTATTTAGAACGGCAGCTCAGTCATAATATGCAAGGTTATCTGTACCAGAAACAAAAGAAACTTCATTTATTATCGACTAATCTTAACGCCAAAAACCCAATGGTCCTGCTGCAACAATCAAAGGGAAAAATACAGGTTTTAGAACAGCAATTGAGGCAAATTATGGTGGCTAAATTTAATATATTAAAACAATCACTTAGCTCCCAAATGGCAACTTTGAATGCCGTTAGTCCCTTAGCTACCCTGGACAGAGGTTATGCACTGGCCAGTTATCAAAAGACTATCCTTTTTAATAGTGCCGAGGTCAATGTAGGGGATACTATCAATGTTCGTTTGGCGAGGGGAAGTCTGGTATGTCGAGTGCTGGATAAGGAAAGATAGAAAATGCTTGATCAATTACTGGAAAGCCTCAATCTGATTATTAGCCAAACTCAGGCAAACTTTCAGATCCTAGCGATTATACTAATGATTCTTTGGACTGTGTTTTTTCTAAATCTGCTTTTGGGTAAGCGTTTACTTTATCTTGGTATCATCCCAAGGCATCTTTTTGGTCTTCCCGGTATCTTTTTTGCTCCCTTTTTACATGCTAATTTTAATCATCTCTTTTTTAACTCAATTCCCTTGGTTGTACTAGCCAATTTTCTTTTGATCAATGGCCTGCCGTACTTTTTATGGGTAACTTTAGCAATTATTGTTTTCAGCGGGATTTTGATCTGGTGCTTTGCGAAACCTGGTATTCACCTAGGAGCCTCTGCCTTAATAACGGGTTATTGGGGTTTATTAGTTACTGATATTTTACAAAAGGGCACAATTACTGCAATTATTCTTGGCGTTATTAGCCTCTACTATTTTGCCGGTATTTTTTACGGCGTTTTTCCAGGTAAAAAAGGAGTCTCATGGGAAGGGCATCTTTTTGGACTATTAGCAGGCTTTGCAACTAGTTATCTGATTAAATACTGGCCCTATGCTCAACAACTCATTTCACAGTAGGGTTAGCTTTAGCCTGTCTTTATAGTATACTGTTGCGCCTTGGCAGACTGGCAACTCTTCTCAAATGGCAAAACACTTACTTCCGCATCCCGCTATTGCGTTTAAACAAACCTGGGGACAGCTTTATGGCTGCAGCCTTCCTTTGGCGCTTGCTGAATATTGCCAACAAACAAAGGGAATTAAACTTCTAGTTGCTCCCGACAATTTATCCGCAGGCCAACTCCTATCTGAACTTAATTTTTTCCTTAACAGTAAAGAGAAAAGGCAGGAATTATTATTTTTTCCTGATTGGGAAACCTTGCCCTATGATCAATTTTCACCGCATCAGGACATCATCTCTGAACGTTTATCCACGCTAAACCGTTTGCAACAAAGCCCAAATGCGGTTGTAATAAGCTCTATTAGCACACTCATGCACAGGCTATGTCCGCCGCAATTTCTACATCATCATGCTTTGATGTTGAAGGAGGGGCAAGCACTGGATTTGGATCAATTCAGACATCAATTACAACAGGCTGGTTATCGCTGCGTAAATAAGGTTTTGGAACATGGTGAATATGCTCTACGCGGCTCTATAATAGATGTTTACCCGATGGGTAGTACGCTGCCTTTTCGTATTGAATTATTTGATAATGATATTGACAGCCTGCGCCAATTTGATCCAGAAACCCAACGGACAATCAGCAAAATTAGCGAAATTCATCTCTTACCAGCCCGAGAATTCCCTTTAAATGAGCAAAGCATCACTCTTTTTCGCCGAAAATTCAGAGAACAGTTTTCCGGTAATCCCAGTCAATGCCCAATTTATGAAGCGGTGAGTGATGGTCAATTTCCATCCGGGATTGAATATTATCTACCCTTATTTTTTGAAGAAACGGCTACAATTTTTGATTATTTACCCGCAGAGTCTAGTGTGTGTCTGGTTGAAGCAATACATGAACAGGCAGAACAATTTTGGCAAGAATTATCCACTCGCTTTGAACAACGTAATTATGATATTTCTCGCCCCATTCTTAAACCAAACTCAATTTTTTTAACGGCAACCGAAATTCTCACCAAGGCCAATCAATATCAGCAGCTTCGATGTTTTCATCAAACAATTGAAAAGAAAGGCGCTCTCTATAATTTTAATCTAGTAAAAGCACCCCTCCTTCCCTTAGAACGCCAATCAAATCACCCGCTAGTTAAACTTTCCCTCTATCTGGCAGAGCCTGAAAAACGCTTTTTGATCATTGTAGAATCTGCAGGACGACGTGAAGTGTTATTGGATTTACTAAGACAAGCTGAGATAACAGCAAAAACTCTAAATTGCTGGCAAGACTTTCTGGATGATGATGCAAAAATTTGCATTACTACAGGACCACTTCGATATGGAGCTGAGCTGGTTGATGCCGGTATTGTCATCATTGTTGAATCACAATTATTCGGTGAGCAGGCTGTACCGCAGCGGCGATCTGGTCAAAAAACGGTTGATCCTGATCTAATCATCCGAGATCTGGCAGAGCTTCAACTTGGAGCTCCTGTTGTTCATTTACAATTTGGTGTTGGCCGTTATCAAGGACTAAAAACTCTTGAAAATAATGGCACAGCCAATGAATTTCTAGTCTTAGCCTACGCCGGTGAAGACAAAATTTATGTGCCAGTTACCTCGCTGCATTTTATCAGCCGCTACACCGGTGTTGATTCTGAGCACGCTCCCTTACATAAATTAGGCTCTGATCTTTGGCAAAGAGAGAAGAAAAAAGCCGCTGAGAAAATTCATGATGTTGCTATTGAATTGTTAGAAATTTATGCCAAACGTGAAGCCAAGCCAGGCCATGCCTATGAATTCCAGCCGAGCGAATACCAAGCGTTCGCCTCTGGCTTCCCCTTTACCGAAACTACTGATCAATTGCGTGCAATTGAGGAAATTATCACCGATTTACAAGCAGCACGTCCGATGGATCGTTTGATTTGCGGGGATGTAGGCTTTGGTAAAACTGAAGTAGCCATGCGTGCCGCCTTTCTTGCCGTACAAAATAATAGACAGGTTTGCGTACTCGTGCCTACTACTCTGTTGGCAGGACAACACTTTGATACCTTCCGTGACCGTTTTGCGCAATTTCCAATTACTATCGAACTTCTTTCACGTTTTCGATCTGGCAAGGAATCGGAAAAAGTGATTGAATCCCTTAAAAATGGTCGTGTAGATATAGTAATCGGGACCCATAAACTTTTCTCCAAAGGCATTGAGTACCATAATTTAGGGCTGCTAATTATTGATGAAGAGCATCGCTTTGGTGTTAAACAAAAAGAACATATTAAAGCCTTGCGAACTGAGGTTGATATTCTGTCAATGACGGCAACTCCTATCCCGCGAACCCTGAACATGGCAATGGCTAATATTCGCGATATTTCTTTGATAGCAACGCCGCCGGCAAAACGATTAGCAATTAAAACGTTCTGGCAGGAACGAAATGATTCTGTTTTAAGAGAAGCAATTCTTCGTGAAATTTTACGCGGCGGTCAAGTATTTTTTCTTCATAATAATGTCCAAACCATTGAACGCACCTGCCAGGAATTACAAACATTGATTCCCGAAGCAAAAATACAATCGGCTCATGGTCAAATGCGTGAACGTTCTCTGGAACGAATTATGTCTGACTTTTACCATCATCGTTTTAATGTGTTGGTCTGCACCACAATCATCGAAACAGGTATTGATATTCCAACAGCGAATACCATAATCATCGACAGAGCCGACAAATTTGGTTTAGCACAGCTCCATCAATTACGCGGCCGAGTTGGGCGTTCTCACCATCAGGCTTATGCCTATTTACTCACGCCAAATGAAAAACTATTAACTCGCGACGCGGTTAAACGTCTTGAGGCAATCGTTTCTTTGGAAGATTTAGGCGCAGGTTTCACCCTTGCCACCCATGATTTGGAAATTCGCGGTGCTGGTGAACTCTTGGGTGAGGAACAAAGCGGCAATATGCATGCGATTGGTTTTAATCTCTTTATGGAAATGCTCGAAAAAGCGGTTAGTGATTTAAAATCAGGAAAAACGCCGGAACTTGCAACTCCCCTTCATCAAGGGCCAGAAATCGATTTACGCCTAAGTGCAATTCTTCCTGAAAGCTACATAGGTGATATTCATACCCGTTTGATTATGTATAAACG
>JACCSX010000174.1 GCA_013812775.1 Tatlockia sp.
AATGAGAATACATCCCGCGCCGACAATATTCACATTTAGAACAGGAAGAGATACATGAAATGAGTACCTGATCACCTTCAGAAAAAGCACTAACATTAGAGCCAACTTGATCAATTAACCCGATCCCTTCATGGCCCAGTATGCGACCTGGTACACAAGTGCTTACATCTCCTTTTAGAATATGAAGGTCTGTCCCACAGATTGTTGTTTTTCTTACTTTTACTATGGCATCCGTTTGATTTTGTATTTTTGGTTTTGGTCTGTCTTCAATTCCTTTTTTATCCTTAGCTTGGTAAATTAGTGATCTCATAAAGCCTTCATCCGTTATTTATTTCTCTGACTTTAACCTTATATTCATTATTTTTCCTTATAAATCCAGATTTAATTGGGATTTAAATAATTTCCAGGAAGAGCCTGAAAATGTATAAAACTATATACGCCTTTCTTATTTTAGCCCATTTATTTTCCAGTAAGTCCCATTTTGAGTTATAGTGGCGTTAAGTCAAACAACGATATTAAATCATCATGAGTGAGTTAGTGGAAAAAGAGAGTTTGAGTTATTTATTAGCCGGTGTTGATGAAGCCGGTGTTTCTCCTATTGCTGGTCCAGTTGTGGCTGCAGCCGTCATATTGGATCCAAATCGTAAAATTTATAAGATTCGTGATTCAAAACTGGTAAGCGCTATAAATAGAGAGAGATTGTATGCAAAAATAACGTCCAGAGCTCTAGCTTATAGCGTTGGAATAGCGACAGTTGAAGAAATAGACCGACTAAATATCCATTATGCAACGATGCTTGCCATGGAACGAGCGATTAGGGGCTTACCCTTAAAGGCAACATTAATTTTAATTGACGGTAACCGAGCCCCTAAAATTGACTACCCCATGAAAACCATTGTTAGTGGCGATAGGTTAATTAAAACTATTTCTGCAGCATCCATTATTGCAAAAGTGACTCGAGACCGATTAATGATTGAGTACCATAAGGTTTATCCTTTTTATAGTTTTGCTCAACATAAAGGATACAAAACTAAAGAACATCAGATGCTTTTAAAACAGTTTGGGGTAAGTCCAATACATCGCCAAACGTTTACCGCAGTAACAGAATCTATTAAGTATTAACGCTAACGAATAGCGGCCAAAGAGCTTGAAAACAGCTCCTCCTGCAGAGGAGCTATCATTTATTCCTCAATATGTATATCAATGCTTTTCTCTTTAACAATTTCTTTTTTAGGAATTGTTATTTCGAGCACACCCTGTTTGTATTTTGCAGCGATTTTTGCATCATCAGCAATCTGAGGCAAACTGAAACGACGAAAGAACTTCCCTTGGATACGTTCTTTGCGAGTAATATTTTCACCTTCAATTGTTGCAAAACGTCGCTCACCACGAAGAGTAACCACATTGTTTTCAAGCGAAATTTGGATTTCGTCTTTGCTAACGCCTGGAAGATCTGCAAGGATAAGAAAACGTTCCTTATCTTCTTTAACATCCACAGCAGGTGTCCAGGTGCTTGATTCAACAAAAGAGGCATCATCAAGGCATCATCAAGCTGTTTTCCAAATACGTTATCTAGAAGGGACCCCAATTCCTTGTAAGCAGGGTGGTAGTTAAGCTTAACCATAGTCATAAAAATCTCCTGTTTTGTTTATTGCAGTTATTGAATTAAGGGCTTGTACACCTTTTTTCAAGGGGGATTACCATTTTTTTTAGAATCAAATTGAAGAATGTATGGGTAAACCCGAAAGCCACTAATGTGAAGACAAGTCATCGAAAAATTATAAATGAGTTGAGATTTCCCGTTCCAATGAGTGTTTAATTTATATATTAAATATGCGATAGCTATATTCGTTTCATCTTTTGGTAATCCAGGGAGGGAATTAGAAATCCTAAATTTCAACCAGGACAGGAGCTAATTAAAATTATTTTTAAGTGTACGCAGGGGTAATCCCCCTTTTTTAACCAAAGTTAAAAGTAGAGGATTAGTCTACAAGTGCCCAATTTTGCCTTGGAGAATTCCTCCAATAGCAGTATTAAGGCGGGATTTACTGGCATGTTTTAAATGATATTGTCCAGCCTCATGATCAGAAGGAAAATACATTCGCTTGAAAATTAGGCAAAATTTAAATTTTGATAGGTATCAATAATTTTTTGCGTTAATGCACTATCAAAGAGATTTGGCATTTCTTTGTGCGTGAAATAAGAAAATGTTCGTAAATTTTCTAATTCATTATAAGAATTTAAAATTTCTCGCCTGCTTTGGTTAACTAAATTCTTATCTTTATTGATTCTATAAAATAAGGAGTTTTGATGTTTTTCAAAGGCAGCTATTATTTTATCTGTGCTTTCGATTAGGGTAAGATCAGGTGTCTGATATGCTTGGAGGGCACTATTTTCTTCCGCATCAATTAGCTTCTTGTCTACAGTGTGTAGTATTTTATTTATTTTTGGGTAATCAGCCGAGGGAATATATCTAAAATCTAAATTCCAAGAGGTTACCAGTTGATATATTGTTTCAAAAGCATATCTAAATGGCTCTACTAATAATGTATTTGTGCAATTTAAAATAAGCTCTGTCGTAAAATAAAGCAGAGCTATTAGAGCGAATACAGCAATTAATATTGCTCCCACAGCATATATTGGAATTCTTAGAATAAAGGGGATCGAGTTATTGAAAAAAATTGAATCAATTAACGTATTATTATTATCGAGAAACATGCAGAACAATTTTGTGGGGTAAAGGAAAGGGTTTAACCGATTTACTCCCCCAATGTCTTCTTTCCTAAATATAATGTCGGGAAATTCTTTGGCAAGATTTTCATAGGTAATCGCAACAAAAGTACGAAAGAAAATATGCAATGGACTAGTTATTAACCAGCCCATGAATTGCTTAATTGGATCAGGGCTTGTATTAAACCTCAATTGGGATTCTAACTGTAATATGGTTTCAAATAAGTTATCTCTTGCCTTGAAGGCATCGGTTCCTGGAATAAATGAAAGGAAAAACCCCAACCCCAAGAAACGTCGAATTTGCTTTTTATAGATGATTTTGGCCACTAGTGGTTCAACAATGGAATTGTTTGTCATCTTTTCAAAAAATAGCAAGGTATTAATTTTTGAATTAATGAATATAAAACTAAATAATTTATTAAATTTATCCACGGATTTGCCACCAATTAGTTCAAAATTAGTGCATATATTAGAGATTTAAAGACATGGTGTCAATAATTTTATCAAAAACAATTCAATAAAAACGAGCTTATATACCACCTTTAAATTAATTAGACATTTGGCATAAAAGTTCCAAACACCCATTTTGATGAAATGTTGTGGGTTAGCCAGGAATAATATATATAGTATTGAAAATACTTTATCCCTACCTTCTTTAGGCATTGCCATTAGAATCTTGATTAATGGGATTAAAGTAGATACTGTTTATACTGGATATATATAATGACCGCGTTGTTTAAGCGGAATAGTTCTATTTAGGTTTTTGGTTTGAAGTTTTACAATTAATAGTTGGACCTTCTTACCTAGATGTATTACTTATCTAGCCAAATCATGTAGTTATTAAGAGTGATAAATGCCTTTTATTAAAAAATACTTTTATTCAATTGGAAGTATCTTACTAACCGGTTATTTAGTAGTTATTTCAACAAGCTTGTTCAATCCCCTGTTAGCGGCCTTTATATTAGGCTTAGCATTAAAACCATTTGCTACAAAACTGGAATCCCTCAAAATTCCACGTTTAATAAGTACATTAATATCTGTTTCATTATTTATTTTAATCTTTCTAGGCCTGACTCTTTTTTTCTCATTGCAAGTAAGAAATTTGGATTTTGAGCTTCAAGAATTCAGTATCAATTTCAGTGGATTACCCTCTAAAGTGCAAAATTGGTTTTCTGAACTGTCTGGGATTAGCTCTGAACAACAAATTGGTTTATTTAAAGAAGGGGCTAACACACTATTAAAAAATAGTGTGACTTTCATGAATCACACGCTTTATGCAACGACAAATTTTATAACATCATTTATCGTCTTTATTCTATCTTTATTTTTTTTCCTCTATTATCGGAGTTTTTTGGTTTCTTTCTTATATAAAATTGTTAAAACAACCCATCATTCAAAATTAAACAACATACTCTTAAAAACTCAATTAGTGGTTAAAGGTTATATTCTAGGTTTGTCTTTAATCATTTTAATTGTGGCCGTTCTTAATACGCTAGGGCTGCTTGCCCTAGGTATCGAAAATGCTGTCCTTTTTGGGGTAATGGCTGCAGTGCTCACGCTAATACCCTACATTGGAATTTTGATAGGCGCGCTTTTGCCTGCATTATTTTCTCTATTTACCAAAGACTCCCTATGGTATCCTTTGGGCGTTTTGCTCCTTTTTATCCTTATTCAATTTCTTGAAGGCAACTTCCTAACACCAAATATAGTTGGAAACCAAGTAAGTATTAATCCATTCGCAGCCATCTTAGGTTTAATTATAGCGGGCTTATTATTAGGATTAATTGGCATTATGTTTGCCCTTCCTGTTCTTGCAATTATAAAAGTTATTTGTGATGAAATTGTAACGTTAAAGCCAATTGGTTATCTTATTGGCAATCCATAGTTTTTCGAAAATAATAGCTCTGTAGTTGCACGGCGTATCTACTAGAGCTGTTCTCGCTCCAATGCATTGTATGAAGGCGATTCCATTCAACGGACACAAAAGATAGCTGAGGAAATAGCAGTGCATAAGTCAACTTTTTTTCGAGAATTATATCGTAACATATCCTTTGTTCGAACCCGATTAGGTTCTTGGGATTATAAAGTTGATTACGCAGAATCATTGAGCTGAACTATTTAAAAAGGAAGAACCCAATGGAAGTCCCAAACGTCAAGGCTGTATTCGCATGAAGACCTGTATGCATGCAAATACAAAGGAAAGTATCGATGATCTCGTAGTCGCCACTAAAATTTTGGTGAACGAGCAGGTTATCGACGGCTTTGGTCACGCTTCTGTGCGTGACCCCAATCGGTCCGACCGCTATTTTATGACTAGTAATAACTTTGGTGAGACTGTTGGAGAGGACTACATTGTTGAATTGGATTCAGACAGTAACCCCTGCAAACCTAATGGACCGACACCCTCGCTAGAGCGTTTTATTCATGGCGAAATTTATCGAGCGCGGCCAGATGTCAATGCCATTGTACATACCCATTCTCCTGCCTTGATCCCTTTTGGTGTTAGCAAAACACCCTTACAGGCGCTTTATCATATGTGTGGATTTCTGGCCGCAGGTGCCCCAGTATTTGATATACAGCATATGCACGGCATGACGAACATGCTGATTCAGAGCAGCGAACTGGGTCGTTCCCTAGCTTCGTCGCTCGGCAAAAGCGCCGTAGTGCTGATGCGCGGTCACGGCGCCACGATCGTTGGTAGCTCAGTGAAAGAAGCTGTATTTCGGGCAGTCTATGTAACAATCAATGCTCATCTCCAGCCAATCGCAATGCAGCTTGGAGAACCAAAATTCTTGGATCATGAGGAAGCTGTTAAGACTGATGAACTTCACCAGGCCGTCTTGAACCGCCCTTGGGACTACTGGAAAAGCAGGCTTTAGTCGCTGTTCTTTTTCGGTAACAGTTAATTTGAGGCAATTCGTAAACTCCTTTGCACAGGACAATTTTAAGAGGAAAGAAGGGAAATAGAGAATAACTCGCTGATTTTAAATTAATTTTATATAATTCTTTTCGCCAAAAAAGGGGGTTATATGAATAAAGTCAGCGAGTTACAGC
>JACCSX010000175.1 GCA_013812775.1 Tatlockia sp.
AGTACACCAAGAATAAAGGCTCATTCACCAGTGAAAATGCACTTCTTAAATTGATCTACTGTGCTTGTCAAAAAATTCTGGAAAAAACGAATCAACCTATGCATAATTGGGCACTTATCGCTACGCAACTCCAAATATTCTTAGAAGGAAGATAGGATGTAGAGTTGAGGTAAGTCAGCCGCTGACACAGTTAAATGAATACTCTCGGTTCTTCAACATTGGTGAGTGCGCGGATAGTAGTCTGTTCTATTTCTCTGTTTACATTAGTGACTTGCTCGCGCTGCATTGCCTTATCAAATTTACGATGAAGATCATTGCAAATTCCTAACAAGGCTTGTATTTTGTTTGAATGAAAAATCATCATCTTCCTGGTTTTCCAAAAGTTCTTCGCCAAGATTAACCAATTGATGCATTCCATTACTTTCTTCGATTTTTGGTTGGCCGATGGCCTCGGTTAGAGAATCACGAATAATAAACTTGAGAGTCCAGGCCAGAGGAGTAGTGCCTATTTCAATAACTCCTCGCAGGGTGCTAGCTAGACCATCACCAAAGCGATATACATTAAGCGTAAAAACCCCCCAAACTATTTTAGCCAAGCCTACAAAAAGATTTACCACGCCGCTTAAGGGCTGTTTAAAATCCTCTTTGATCTGATGATCTGATTTATAGGGTTTAAAATAATCAAGGAATAATTTGGCTATTTTTTTAAAGGTATAACTAATAGGGACATATGCAAATTCTCCTAATTTAATATTGGGATCGTAACTACGATGAGGGTAGGGATCAAACTCCACTCTCTCGTTTTTCTTTGCTCTGGCATGCAAGTGGTAAAAGGTGTCAATGACAGGTCGTTGATCCCCTTCAAATTCCATTCGTGAAGACATTTTCATTTCTCGAATGATCTCGACAAGCTTCATCGAAGTCCTGATTTTCAAGAAGCTATAATCTTCTACTTCCTTTACCTTTTTATTAGCATAGGGTGAAAACCAGCCCTGGTAGGCTCGGAGTTTGTCAATTAGAAGGCCTTTATTGGTTAAACCCTGTTTAATTGCAGGCTTTAATAGGGTAAAAAAATGGCCTAAGGCTTCAAGACCTGCGTTTAATCCTTTGAAATAAGACAACCCCAAGGCTGCATCCCCATTTAGGCAAACAGCAACACCCTTATATACGGTAGCAGTTTTGTTGGCGCGTGTTGCCGGTAACTCGTTGACGCTAACTCGTATTGATTCCAGCTCAATAGGGTCTTTAGTAATTTTAACTTTTTCCGCAAAATAAGCGGTAATAAATTTTTTAAGATGGTCAGGTATTAAATCTGCTTTTAGATCAGTTCTAGAGAAAGGTTTTATTGGATTTTTGGCAGTTGCATCAGTTTTAAGAATTTCAAAATCTTCTTTTGGAATAATTAATTGAACAGTAACGGGTGTTTTTCCTGTTTGATCATCGCGACGTCCCACTTGCTCGAAGGCTACCAAGCCTTGGCGTGCTAATGTTTGATAGAATTTAATATCTTCTTCCCAATTACTCTCCGCATCCCCCTCAACTTCGTAGCGCACTTGCATGGCAAAATCAATTTCATGTTTAATCTGATTGCCTTTGGGGAATAATTTATCGCTGACCACGCTATGTGTTCCGTCAGCACCAATAACAAGTTTGGGTTTGTACTTAAGTATTTGCTGATCAATAGTTGTACCGTCGACTGTTTCAATGACAGTTATTACACCGGCTTTTTCAGCTATAGCTCTAAAAGTTTCTTGGAGCTTGTTAGTTCGAATATTAGGACTTTTTTTAAGTTGTTGCAGTAGATCAATTAAGCGAGGATCACCCTTTGATTCGGTGGCCTCCATGAAACTCTCTAAATGTTTAGCTTGCATCACCAAGGTATGCTTGCGCGTAAATTCGTTATATTTCTCCAAAACAACAATTTTTAATTTAGGATTTTGCTTTTTAAACCCCAAGGCTTGTGCGAATCCAATTGGACCACCACCGACTATTACTATGTCGGCTTCCTCTGCGTCCGATTCACTAAATGCATCGTTGAAGTCTTCGTCTTGTTTAAGAGAAAAAGTGGTCCCAAATGCTTTATTTATGCGGGCAGCCATGCTTATTTGAAATTGTTCAACATTATAGTCAATTGTAGCTGTAAGAGGCATAACATAGGGAAAGATGCCAGTAGCAGTTACTGAGGTTTGATGGGAAGATATTTTTTAATAAGTTGTTGGGCTGTAATTTCATATTTATTAAATGCCAGGTCTATATTTTTTTTATCAATAGCTAAAAAATAGGCAGTAGCTGCATCAATTAAAATTTGAAATTCTGACCAAGTCATGGGTTACTCCTGGATTCAAAGGGGGATTTTGTTAGATGTCATAGCACATCGAATAAAACCTCTACAGAATCTTAGCGCAAAACCGCATATTAGCATAGCATGTCACTTTGATCAATATTTTATCTTATATTTCAAAATAGAATCAGTTTGAATTTATCTTAAGATTTTTAGTTTATATTTTTTATTGTCGAATTGAGTCGTCAGTTAATATTAAGCAGTGATCACAGCTTTATCCTCGCGTAACATGAATCCTGCCGGTTAAACATATTTTTATATGAAATTGAGCAACGGCAGCAGAGCAAGTTAATAAATTTTAATAGCTTACTAAAAAGAATCATTTTCTTCTAAATGTGGATAGTGGGAGATTCATAGAACGTAATAACTCCATGAGCTTTTGATATTACTACTTCATGTCCATTCAGGACAAAATCTTGCATACCATTTATCCATAATTTAGATATTTCAAGCTCATTTATTAACTGAGAAGTTCGATTTTATGAATTTAAACCCCATGGCCTAAGTCGCGGGGGATTCGACATGTCTTAACCTGCATCAGGTGTAAGGGGCGAGAGTTCTTCCTCGTCTTTTTTTGGGTCGAGAAAGGAAGGCAGATTAAGTTTTGAAAGTTTTCCATACAATTTGGTAAACATAATAGGAAACATGCCATTAGCAGTTACATTAGCTGTTGTTCCAAAGGGATCGCAAAGTAAATAGACTGCTGTTATTAAGCCGACCATGTCGCTTGAGAAGCCAAGATGCGCTTCCAGAATAGGAGCTACTACAATAATTACTCCGCCAGGAACAGCTGCAACGGCATATTTTGCCAATGCTGTATAGAGAGCAAAGATAGCAAAGGTTGATATTGAAGGCAGAGGTAAACCAAAGGTGAGAATTGTGGCCAAGCTTAAAATAGGAATTCCTATTGCTGAACCCAGCGTATGAATATTGATAATAGCAGGGACAAGCATTCTTGCCTTTTCAGGATCGCCAAGATTTTTCTCCGTCGAGATGAGTAGCACTGGCATTGCAGCAGCCGAAGAAATCGTACTAAACCCGACTAAGCTTGCTGGCAGTACGTTTTTGAAGTAGAAAAGGAATTTTTTAAGTGAAAAATCACTGGCGACAAGATACCAGAAGCTAATATAGAGCCATTGACAAAATACAATCAAGACAAGAATCGGCCCATATAAGGTTAATGAAGTTTCTAGCATGTGCTCGTATTCAAGCTTAAAAATGAAGCCTAAAATGAATAAAGGCAGAAAGGGAATAAAAACTTTCTTTAAAAAGCCATTAGCCAGATTATTCAGGGTAGCCGCAACAGATTTTGCTTTTTCATTAGGCCAGAATGAGAAGAAGATGCCAGTGGCAAAGCCAAGCATTAGGGCAATATCATTGGAAATCAGTTTAGGCAAATGAAATTGCCAAGCGGGTTCTAATTGCGGTGCCAGGGGTATTGGAGTGGCAGAAAAATGTAAGAGATGAAGCCCGATATAACCAGAAGTATAACCAAACATCAATGCCGTAAAATTGGAAACAAACACGCAACCTATTAATAAAAATACAAAAAAGAGCGCTCCTTTTTGTAAATTTGAAAGACAAGAGAATACAAAACTAAAAATAATAAAGGGCAATAAAAATTCTAGGATTCCCTTCATACTTAAACTTAAAGCATAACTGACAGATTTAACGATAGCGGGAATGTGTTGACCAAGAAATATTGGAAAAATAAGTATACTTATAATGCAAATAAGAAATTTTATTTTTTTTATTGATTCGGTAGACATATAAATCCTTGTAAAAACTTAGTAAGTGCTCTGACCTTAGGACCTGAGCTATTACAAACCTTAAAGCCAATGCTCTTCTGTCCTAAACGAGACTCTTTTTTGAGCCATTTGACAACGAGCGCAAACCTCAGGCGGCATATTACAACTATGTGATGCAATTTTGCAAAGGCTGTGTTACAAATTGTTTGTTTAACTGCCAGAAGAACAGCAGATATACCTGCTTCCTAACTTCTGATAAAATTCCATCTTTATTAATATTTGGTTTAAATATCATGGCAAATGACAAGATTTTAGTAGTTTGGTCAAACTATTACAACACTCTGGCTCAAAAGCAACTCGATAGCTGTTTACAAATCCTTGATCAATCGTCTTACGAGTACGAGGTTGAAACAGTCGAAGCCGGGACTTATGAAATCCCGTCTGTCATTCAATATTATCACCGTAACAATCCCTATGCAGGTTATTTGCCCCTTAGCTTATTGTTAAAAGGCAGTACGGATCATTACGAATTTATTTGGGAACATGTTAAGGAATGCTTCATACAATTTGCACTGGATGGTGTATTGCTTGGTAATGGTATTATTTCCGCGCCGACTATGGAGATTTTGCTCTCTCGTGTTGATAATAATGAAAGGGTAGCTGAAGCTTACAACGCCCTTGATTACCTAATTCGATTCAAGGCAAAGCAGGGAATGATTCATGCCTAGAATCTTGATAATTTCATCTCATATCCATAAAGACTTGTCGGCGAGGCAGCTTGCTAATTGTGAAAGCCTTGTTAAAAAATCCCCTTATGATTATCAAGTTGAAATTGCCACAGCGGGAACTTATGAAATTCCTTTTATAATCAATGCCTATCATCAGAAAAACAGCTTTGATGGCTATATTGCCCTGGGATTGGTATTAAAGACTAACCTGGATCACTACAATTATATCATGTCGCATATCAAGGAATGCTTCACGGCCTTTGCCTTAAACACTATTGCCGTGGGTTCTGGTATTGTTTGCGGCGATAGTCTGGAAGAATTGACAACTAAAATTGAGAGCCAGGACCCCTGTCTTTCGGCCTATCAATCGGCTTACAACGCTGTTGATTATTTAATTAAATTGAAAAAAAATCTGGCTTTTTAATTTTCAAATTTTACCTGTATCTCTGCCAAAGAGCATAAAATCTTTCTTTTTCCTGTTGATTAATAAGGAAAAATTATGCATTAAAAAAACATGTTGTATTAAATTCCATCTCGTGTAGAATTTTTCCCAGCTATGATACGACTACTAATATACATAATAATGGGATTTTGTTACCCGTCATCGAGCTTTTATAATACGTTGCCGAATACAAATATCTCAAAGCCACTGACTTCTTTCATACCAGCTTCAACTTGGGCTGAGGTAGAGACAAAAGTTATAACTAAAACTAAAGCCAAAGTAGAAACTAAGGCCAGAGTTAAAACTACACCCCGCCACAAAGAAGAAACTAAAAAAATAAGTATACATCAGGTAGCTTTAAAGAAAGTTCCCTTTGAAGAATTACCGGGTTGGAATGAAACTGCCATTAAAAATTCATTAATAGCTTTTCAAAACTCCTGCAAAATCTTTTTGAAACAGGCTCCCTCTCATAAGGTAGGTTCTCGCTATATCAATTTACAGGCAAAAGATTGGCAGCCAGCTTGCCGGGAAGCTGAATCCCTTGACTCGGTTTCTGAGCAGTCCGCAAAGACTTTTTTTACCAAATGGTTTCATCCGGTAGAATTCACGCAACGTAGACCAATGGAAGGTTTATTTACTGGCTATTACATGCCGCAGCTTAAAGGCAGTTTAACTCGAACCAGAGAATACAATACGCCAATTTATAGTATGCCTTCTGGCCTACAATGGAAGGCTGCAAAACGGTATACCCGAGAGCAAATAGATAATGGCGCTCTTAATAACAAAGCCTCGGTCATTGCCTGGATTAACAGCCCTGTAGAGCGATTATTATTAGAAATAGAAGGTTCCGGTGTTATCAAACTGCCATCGGGTAAAAGTTTGTATCTCGGCTATGCCGGGGAAAATGGCGCTCACTATACTTCTATTGGCGGCGTTCTTATTCATAGAGGCATCATGACCAGAAATAATGCTTCCAAGAATGCTATTACTCGCTATTTTAAAAGCCATCCTAAAAATACTACTGCCATTTTGCATAAAAATAAGTCTTTTGTTTTCTTTGAGAATTTAAAAGAACCAATGGCCTTAGGAGCACAAGGAATGGCTTTAACGCCGGGTTATTCATTAGCTATTGATAGAAAATGGATACCTCTAGGCTCGCCCCTATGGTTGGCAACCAAAAAACCGAATCAGCAAAGCGAAACGACTAAAAAATTTCAACGTCTAGTTATTGCTCAAGATACAGGCGGCGCAATTCGAGGTTTAATGCGCGGTGACATCTATTGGGGATCGGGTAAAAGGGCCGCCTTTCTTGGTGAGAATATGAAAAACAAAGGCCGTTTTTGGCTGTTACTGCCTAAACATATTTTTAATAGGCTTTTGAAAATGGGGTAGAGGTTATCTACTTAAATCATAACCCGCATCAACCCAACCTTGTGAGCCTGTTTCCAGGGAGTAAACTTCGGTGTAACCCATTTTCTGTAAACTATCTGCAACCAAGGCACATCGAAAGCCGCCGCTGCAATAAACGACGATTTGAGCCTCTTGATCTTGAACTTTCTTTTCAATATCCCGCTCAATAATTCCTTTGCCAAGATGGATTGCCGTGGGAATATGTCCAGAAGTCCATTCACTGTCTTCACGCACATCGATGAGATAAAAGGGCTCATGGTTAGTAATTTTTTCTTTTAGGGTTTTTTGCGATATTTCTTTAATACGGGATTTGGCGTCAGTTACTAGTTTTAAAAATTGTGGGGAATGTTGTTTCATCTTAAATCCTTAAGCATGTATATGATTATAGATTAGCAACAGACTTTACTTGGGGGAAGTTATTTTAATCTGTCTAGAATTAACTTATTAGACCATCTCAGGCAATATGCTTGCTTAGGCAAAGTTTGACTTGGAAAACCTAGATATTTTGCTGCGTAAATTTAATCTACTAGTGGCATTACATTTCATTAATACAAAAAATTGCTTATATATAGAAGACTTTATATACTCGAGAATGTTATTAACACTCTATAGGGAAATAATATGCAAATAAAGGGAATGAAATTATTCAGCCTGGCTAGTTGTCTTTTTAGCACATTCATTGCAACAGCAGGCGACATGGGGGTTCAAGCACCTATAGCTGATTCTCGCGGCGAGCTTAGTTTTTCGGCTGGTTATTACAATGCTGAAGTAGGCAGAACCCAACATATTGATATCGTAGATTTAGTGGGTAATAACTACAGAGTAAATAAAAAAAATGACGGCAGTTATTTGGTTGGTGTAGGTTATTTGGTTAATGGTGGGAATTACAGCTGGCTCAATATGGCCTACGGCGTTAAGGCTTTCTACCTCGGTCAAACCAAGGTTCGTGGTGTTGTCGAACAGGAAAATATTTTTACTAACCTATCTTACCGATACAATCTTAGTCACATACCAATCTATGCCATGGCGCGCGCAATGATAGGTCCTGGCAGCAAAAGCTATGCGTTTACCCTGGATGCAGGCATTGGCCCCAATGTGATGGTTACAAGCAGTTACGATGAACGATCACTGGATGGTGGTATTACAATTCCTGATTATGCTTTTTATGGGCATATCAAAACTAAATTTTCTGCAACGGCTGGCGTGGGCGTTAAATTTACTAATCTAATCAATGCAGCAGCCATCGAAATTGGCTATCGATTTTTCTATCTGGGCCAGGGCGATCTTCGGCCACGGACTAATGAAATTTTGAACTCATTAAAAACCAAAGACATCTATGCCAATGCAGTTGTATTAACGCTTAGCATTTAATTAAGAATGTAATTATTTTGCTGTACTATTAGGCTTCCTAATAGTACAGACTTCTCAATCGGCTCCATTGGGATTACTTTCTTAGATATATACTTTTAGTTTAAGCTGTTCATATAAAAGAGAGTTCATTTAGAACTCCTTTTTTTTAAGTCAAATTTTCGCGTTACTACTCGTAACTTATTTGCTAATAACCACTCTGAGTGCCTGAAGTTTCAAAGTGGCGTGATTGATAAAATTTTCACTTTCAATAATTTGCGCCTTAAAAAATGCAATTTCATCATCACGGATAGCTGGATTAATTTTTTGCAAGGCCTCTAGCCTGCTAACCTCCTGCCCTATGCTTTCCTGCATTTGATTTTTTGCAGTTTTCAATAGTTCATCTTGTTGCTGTTCAGCAATTTTTTTGCTGTCTTCTAACATTTGTTCAATATCAAGATGCACATTTTTAACTATTGCCGGACCTCGATGACGATTTAATTGCTCGCATAGGCCATTGAGTTGTGAATAGCTTAATATTTTCGACAGGTTTTTTCCTGAAAATTCAGTGAGTATTCTGATTGGTATCAAGGGAAGAAATCGATCAAGCTGGAGATATTTTGGGGCGGCGCAATTGACGGTGTAAAAGGTTTCCAATAATAAAGTGCCTGGCATGAGGCCCTTGACTGAGATGGTTACCATCGACACATTACCTAATTCCGAGTCGAGAATCATTTCCATTGATTCGCTAACCATGGGATGTTCCCAGCTTAAAAATTCCATATCTTCTCTTACCAGTGCCTTGCTGCGCGAATAGGTTACCGTAATGCCGTCTTCCTTTAATCCTGGAAAATGCCCGGTTTTCATATGCGTTGTTGGCCGTAAAATTTCTGAGCATTCCGAGTGGTATTCATGTTCAACACCATATTCCTGAAAAACTGAAGCCATGTAATTTTCAAGTTCGAGACTATTTTCTGTTGATTCTATAGCGCTAATTAACTTATCGGCTATATCGCCATTGCAGGAATTCAATTCTAACAAGCGATCACGACCTTCTTTAAGAGTAATAAGAAGTTGTTCTCTATGCTCTTTTGTATCGATTATAAGCGTCTCAAAGTTTTTTTGATTTGCTTTATTTTTTGGTGTTACAAGAAGAGGTAGAAGCCGATTTTCAAATTTTTCATAGATGGAAAATCCTACGGAACAGCTTTTTTCAAATAGATTAAGGCCCTCGTTATACCAGCGAAAAAGCCTTTCCTGAGCGCTATTTTCCAAAAAGGGCACATGGATTTCAATAGGATGCTGCTGGCCTATACGATCAAGCCGACCTATGCGCTGTTCGAGTAAATCGGGATTTAAGGGTAAATCAAATAAAATAAGGTGATGAGAAAATTGGAAATTTCTGCCTTCAGATCCTATTTCCGAACAAATAAGAGCCTGGGCGCCATTTTCTTTTTCGGAAAAATAAGCGGCAAAGCGATCACGTTCAATAATCGATAAGCCCTCATGAAAGGAAGTACTGCGAATACCTTCATTCAATTTTAAATGTTGTTCAAGGAGCATGGCGGTAGATGCTTTTGCGCAGATGACTAATACCTTTGCCGGTTGTAGCTCTTTTAGTTTGCTACTAAGCCAGCTTACACGGGGGTCATTTTTAATCCATAGCTCGCTTTCTACCTTTGTTTCCGGGTAGAGATTTAGAGTGTCAGGATCTGCTGGAAGCGACTCGTAAATAGCCGTTTCCGGCAAGGGATAAGCATGCAGTTTTCGCTCTGGAAAACCTTGGATTGCTGCGCGAGTATTTCGAAAAAGAACGCGCCCCGTTCCGTGACGGTCAAGGAGTTGCCGAATTGTTTCAGTGATGGATAAAGTCGTTTCAGTATTAAGGTATTCTTTCAATTCCTTCTTAAGTTCTGCATTTAACTCATCACAGGCTGATTCCTCGCGATAGTTAATAAGTTTTTGAACTAAATCATTGAGCGCTTTATAGCCATCTTCTTCGTTCTTAAAGGCGGAAAAATCATAAAAACGAGCAGGATCAAGAAGGCGTAAACGAGCAAAATGGCTTTGAATACCTACCTGCTCTGGCGTTGCCGTAAGTTCTAATATACCCTTCGATTTTACAGATAATTGTTCAATGCAACTGTACTCGGGGCTAGACTGATCTTCAGACCAATGCAGATGATGCGCCTCATCTACGACCAAGATATCCCACTCAGCTGCCTTGGCTTGTTCTCTGGCTTTATCATTCGCCATAAGAAAATCCAGACTGCACAAAACAAGTTGTTGACGTTCAAACAGATTGTCATCTGAGGGATCTGTTTCAAGGTCAAAATTTTCCTGATCCAAGCTATCTTCTTGCTGGCGTTCATAACAGTCTTGATCAATGATTGAAAAATACAAATTAAAGCGCCGAATCATTTCAACAAGCCACTGATGTATAAGTGAATTCGGTACAACAATGAGGATACGATTCGCTCGACCCGTATGCAGTTGATAATGCAGAATCATGCCTGCTTCAATAGTTTTCCCAAGCCCTACCTCATCAGCAAGAAGAACACGCGGTGCATAACGTTTTGCTACTTCATTGGCAATATAAATTTGATGAGGGAGATGATTGGTACGCGACCCTAAAAGGCCTCGCACCGGTGATTGTTGTAATTTGGCAAGATGATTCAGGGTGTCAATTCTTAATTTGAAGGTCTGTAGCTTATCGAACTGGCCGCTAAAAAGCCTTTGATTTGGCGTCGTCAATTTAATAAAACAATCCAGCTCAAGTTCATCAACAGAAATTAGCTCTCCTTCCTCGTTAGTCCCTGTGTAAACTAGGAGATTATCCTTTTCATTGACCTCGGTTACTTTGATTTTCTGTTGATCAAGGGTGAAAATTTCATCATTTATTTTAAAAATAATCCTAGTCAGAGGGGCATTATCGGAGGCATAAATTCGTTCTTCGCCGGCTGCTGGAAAACTAACGCAGACCTGTCTGCGCTGAATGTTGCTGATAATACCTAAGCCGAGTTGTGATTCAGAGTTAGAAATCCAGCGTTGGCCAATAATAAAAGTCATTGAGAACAATTTCCTGATAGATGAGTGGAGTTAGAAAATGGGGTAAATGCGAACTAAAGGGCCATATAATAATCTTTAAATGATTAGATTACTATATATACCCGCTGTGTTACCAAATAACACATCGGGTTTTATTGACCATTAGGCTTTTGTCTGGAGCTGAAAATGCTGCCTGAAATTGAGGCATGTTAGCTAAAGTACCGTTAACCCGATATAGCATTGGCGGGTGGGGATCGGTGGTAACTAAATTACGGGCTTGCTCAGGTCGAATATTCGCGGCCCACACATGGGCGGCTCCCAAAAAGAACTGTTGATCAGCTGTTAAGGAGTTAATTGTTCTGGCATCTTTATAAAATTTTGAATTATGAAAGGCATGATAAGCCAGGGTTAAGCCACCTAAATCGGCGGTTGCTTCTCCGACAACTAATTTGCCTTGAACGGGGTCTCCATTGACTTTATATTTTGAAAATTGCGCAACGATGCAATCAGTGGCTGCTTGAAACTTTTTGAGGTCTGCTTCAGTCCACCAGTCGTTTAAATTGCCATGGCCATCAAATTTCGCGCCTTGATCATCAAAGCCATGCGTCATTTCATGTCCCATCACAAAACCTATAGCGCCGTAATTTACTGCTGCTGGAGCCTTTGGATCGAAGAATGGCGGTTGTAATATACCTGCGGGAATATTGAGATTATTCATTGATGCGTCATAGTAGGCATTAATTGTTTGTGGCGCCATGGCCCATTCGCTTCTATCCACGGGCTTACCAATTTTTTTGAGATCGCGTTTTACTAAAAATTCATTGGCGCGAATGACATTTAACACATAAGGACCGCGGTCTATTTTTAATGTCGAATAATCTCGCCACTTATCTGGGTAGCCAACCCGCTCTTCCATCAATGCTAATTTTTTTAAGGCCGCCTTCCTTGTTTCAGGAGTCATCCAGCTGAGGGTTTGCAAATCCTGGCGCAGCGCTTGTCGGATATCTTGAAGAATATCCAAAGCCGCTTTTTTTGAGGAGGGTGGGAAATATTTTTCTACATACAATTTGCCAATTGCAAAGCCTAAGGCGCCATTCTCAGTTTTTACCACGCGTTTCCAGCGCGGCAATAGTTTTTCTGTACCAGTGAGGGCAGAAGTCATGCGAAAGTTTTGATCAACAAAGGGGGGCGATAAATAGGAGGCGAAACTATCAATCAGATGCCAGCGCAAATAGGTTTTCCAATCCTCAATCGGGACTTTTTGTATTTGTTCGTTCATGGTTGTAAAAAAACCAGGCATAGCGAGATTGATACGTTTAATTTCTGGTTGGTCAAGTGCTTTAAAATAGTTTGTCCATGAAAAATTGGGAGTTATCTTCTGAATTTCCTGGAGGCTCATCATATGATAAATAGCATGCGGATCGCGTTGTTTTGTTTGGGACATTGATGCTTGGGCTAAAGTTGTTTCAATCTTCATTACAGTAGCCGCTTCGACAGCTGCATTATCGGGGCTATCACCCAGCAACTCAAACATCTTTCCCATGTGTTGAACATAAGCAGAACGAATCTGCTGAAATTTCTTATCTTTTTTCAGATAATAATCCCGATCAGGAAGACCAAGGCCGCTTTGTACTGCCGCAGCAATCATTTCCTTGCTGTTTTTAAAATCTTGCATAGAGCCAAAACCAAACAGCGCATTAACGCCTTTCAACTGCAGGTGAGTGATAACCTTTTGCAAATCGGCTATATTTTTTATGGCATTAATGCGGGCAAATTCAGGTTTTAAAGGGTCTACCCCTGATTTATTAATCGCTTCCTCATCCATGCCGCTGTAATAAAAATCACCAACTTTTTGCTCAGTACTCCCGGGAGCTGCATTTTTATTATTAGCCGCGGCGATAAGCATCTGATGAATAGTATTTTGTACCTTCTCATCAAGAATATGGAAAGATCCCCACATTGAATACTCTGGCGGAATGGGATTATGCTTTTGCCAACTACCATTGGCATAAGCAAAAAAATTCTCTGTTGGGGAAGCGTTTTTATCAACCCAGTCCAAATGCAGGGCGGCTGCTGAATTAGCATTTTCGATTGGTTGAGCCGTCAAAGTTGGGCTGATTAAAGAGAACAGCACTGTGAAAATTGCAATCGTAAATCGCATATCGTTAACTCCACCTGATTTTAATACTAATATTTTCTAGCATGGGACTTAAGGGTTTAATTTTCAAGTCTGGCATTATAATACCTTTTTGTTTCTGTTCCAGATCGTATTTTCACGGTATACAGGTGAATAAAATCTAATTTAATGCGCCTCATCCCAATCTTTTCCGACCCCAATGGTTACTAGCAAGGGTACAGACAATTCAACGGTATGCTCCATCAGTTCACGAATTGTTTGTGTAACCTTAGCTATCACACTTTCATGAACTTCAAAAACCAACTCATCATGCACTTGCATAATCATTTTCGCCAGTGGCTTTTCCTGAGAGGCTTGCCAATTGGCCAGAGCCAACATTGCTTTTTTAATAATGTCCGCCGCAGTGCCTTGCATTGGTGCATTAATAGCAGCACGTTCTGCTGCTTTTTGGCGCATCATATTTTGCGTGTTAATTTCCGCTAAATGGAGGCGACGTCCAAAGATAGTTTCAACGTAACCCTGTTGGTGAGCTTCTTTACGCGTGCGCTCCATGTAATCAAGCACAGCGGGGTAACGTTGAAAATAACGGTCCATATAATATTGCGCATCCTGGCGTTCGATTCCTAATTGCTTCGCTAAACCAAAAGAAGACATGCCATAAATCAAGCCAAAATTAACTGCTTTGGCGCGGCGGCGATGCTCACTATTAACCTCGGTCAAATCAACCTGAAAAATTTCACTGGCAGTGGCACTATGAATATCCCAGCCTTTGGCGAAGGCTTTAAGCAAATTTGCATCCTGGGATAAATGCGCCATGATGCGAAGTTCAATTTGTGAATAGTCAGCAGCTAATAATAAATGGTTGGGAGGCGCAATAAAGGCTTTACGAATCAAGCGTCCTTCTTCACTGCGAATAGGAATATTTTGCAGGTTTGGATCAGAGGAGGATAAGCGACCCGTTGCTGCAACGGCTTGATTGTAACATGTGTGAACACGCTGTGTTTTTGTATTGATGCGTTTCGGTAGTGCGTCGATATAAGTAGATACTAATTTGGTCAGGCTGCGGTATTCAAGGATAACGGCGGGTAAGCGGTATTCAAAGGCGAGTTCCTGTAAAACAGATTCTGCTGTTGAAGGCTGGCCTGTTGGCGTTTTGCTAATAATGGGTAGTTTTTGTTCTAAAAACAGGATTTCCTGAAGTTGTTTGGGCGAGTTTGGATTAAAGGGCCTTCCAGCTAAGTGCAGGGCTTCCTCCCCTAAAATTTGTATTTGCTCTTTGAGGCGGGTGCCGTGCTTTTCCAAGGTGATTTGATCAATTAACACGCCTTGGTATTCCATATCAGCAAGAACTGTGAGCAGCGGGACTTCAATTGTATTTAGTACGGTTTTTAGTTTCTCATCAAGCATGGGGTATAGTTTATGGTGCAGTTTCAGGGTGGTATCAGCATCTTCTGCGGCAAAAGCGGCTGCCCTGGCAACGGGAACTTCAGCGAAGCCTAATTGTTTCAGTCCCTTGCCGGTAACATCTTCATAGCTAATTGGCTTATGGCCCAGGTATTTCAAAGAGAGTGTATCTGTATCATGGCGGTTTGCATTTGAATTTAAAACATAGGATTCAAGCATGGTATCAGAAATTATTCCTTGCAGTTGAATGCCATGATTTTTAAAGACGTTGCAATTATATTTTAAGTTTTGACCAATTTTGCCGATTCGGGGATTTTGAAGAATTGGTTTTAAGACAGTAAATACCCTTTCTGCAGATAGTTGTGGACTACCATCCTTGTGGCCAACTGGGATGTAAGCTGGTTTATTTTCTTCAATGGCGAGGGCAATACCGACAATTTCTGCCTTTAAAGGGTCAAGATTTGTAGTTTGTATATCGACGCAAAATTGGGAGCAGGCGGCTAAGTCCCTTAGCCAGTCATCAAGCTTACTTTCTGTGGTAATTAGATCAAAATTTGCTGGTTCAGGGTTTACTGCTTCTAGCGAAGACTCGTTAACGTTATTTTCCTGTTCTAACAAATCCTTTAACCAAAATTTGAACTCCAATTCGCGAGTTAACTCAAGGAGGCGTTCTTTATTTGGCGGACTTGGTGTTAAGTCAGCTAAGCTTAGCGGTAATTCAAGATCAGTTTTTATTGTCACTAGCCTTTTCGATAAGGGAAGATGCGCCAGGCTGGCCTGAAAATATTCGCCAATTTTACCGGTAATTGCTGAGGAATTAGCTATTAGATTATCGAGGGTTTTATATTGTTCCAGCCATTTGGCAGCGGTTTTAGGACCGCATTTCGTAACACCTGGAATATTATCAACGTTATCACCAATCAAGGTTAAGTAGTCAATGATTTGCTCCGGGCTGACCCCAAATTTTTCTTTAACGCCGGCAATATCCAGGATCTTATTACTCATGGTATTAATGAGAGAAATATGCTCATTGACGAGTTGAGCCATGTCTTTATCACCAGTGGAAATGACTACATTCTGCTTTTGTTCGGTAGCTATGCGAGCTAGAGTACCAATTACATCGTCTGCTTCTACATTGTCAATAATTAACAGGGGCAAACCCATCGCTTTCAGGACTTCAATCAGGGGCTTAAATTGGCTGCTTAAATCGGCGGGCATGGGCGCGCGATGTGCTTTATATTCGGGATACCATTCGTCACGGAAGGTTTTACCTTTTGCATCAAAAACAACGGCTATCTGCTGAGGCTGGTAATCTTTGATGAGGCGTTTAATCATGTTTGCTACGCCATAAACAGCTCCGGTGGGCTGTCCCTTTGAATTTGTCAGGGGAGGCAGGGCGTGAAAGGCACGAAAAAAGTAAGAAGATCCGTCAATCAGAATTAGTGGGGGAGCCATTATTCTTCGGCCTCACATTGGGCAAAACGTGCACTGAGGGTATTTACTTTTTCAGTCAATGCCTTTAAGTTTTTACGCATTAAAGGGATCCGGGTTACGGAAAGTTCATGCTCGATAGCCTTATCTTTTGGACGAGCCGGATTCCCCAAGTAGATGTTTCCACCGATGAGATGTTTTTTTGAAGGAACACCTGCTCGCGCTCCTAGAATGACGCCGTCATCTATGCGTACGTGATCGCTTACGCCGACATTGGCTGCAAAAATAACGTGATTGCCGCTGGTTGTGCTACCTGCTATGCCTGTGAAGGCACAAATAATATTGTGTTTTCCTAATTTTACTGAATGGGCAATTTGCACCAGATTATCAATTTTTGTACCGGCGCCAATAACGGTTGCTCCTAAAGTAGCTCTATCAATAACAGTATTAGCACCAATTTCTACGTCATCTTCCACAATGACATGACCGATATGGGGAACTTTCAAATGCTCATTGTCAACAAAGGTATAGCCAAAACCGTCTGACCCAATCACTGATGAAGCATGAATGCTCACTCTGGCGCCAATTTGGCTTTGATCATAGATAACCACATGGGGATGCAAGGTTGTAGCAGCACCTATTGTGACATTTGCACCAATACTCACATGAGCTTTGATGACACAATCATCAGCAATCCTTGTACCGGATTCAATGACAACATAGGGGCCAATTGCGACGTTTTTACCGAGAAATACATTGTCAGCAATAACTGCTGTCGGGTGAATCTCGATAATTGGTTTTTTCACAGGATGGAAATGATTTAATAATTGGATAAACGCTTTAAAAGGATGAGCTACCTGAATAACTGATTTAACTTCGCTAGTGATAGTGCCTTTAACCAAAATAGCAGCGGCCTGTGATTTTTCTGCTAATTGTAAATTCGCTTCAGAGTCAGCAAATACGAGAGAGCCATTAGCAATATTATCAATGGGCGCTAATGATAAAACATTAATTTTTTCATCACCCACCACCATACCCTGCACTAAATTGGCTATTTCATATAGCGAAGCATTCATCTAAGGACCTTATAAATATGCAAAATATCGCGATTATAACGCGATGTTGTCACAGTTGCGACTCATGTTTTACAAGATTGTTCAAAATTTTAATATTCTTTAATTAGGTGCTTGTTTATCATTGATCCAAGTATGGAACAAAAGTCAAAACAGATTTTTAGCAGGAACTCCGTTATACTGCGGCATTTAAACCTTGTATTCGGTATGGAAGAAGTAGAAGTAATTATCATTGGGGCTGGAGCTGCCGGCTTGATGTGTGCCATTGAGGCAGGCAAGCGACGTCGCAAAGTTCTTGTCCTCGATCATGCTAATAAAGTGGGCAAAAAAATTTTAATGTCCGGTGGTGGTCGTTGTAATTTTACCAATTATTATATTAGTCTTGAGAAGTATAATTCGCATAACCCGCATTTTCCAAAATCCGCACTGTCTCGATATAGCCAATGGGATTTCATAGAGCTTGTTAAAAAACATAAAATCCCCTTCCACGAGAAAACCTTAGGTCAGTTATTTTGTGATAATAAATCAAAAGATATTGTCGACATGTTATTGACGGAATGCGAACAAGCAGCTGTAGCGATTCATATAAATACAATTATAGACAGAATTGAAAAGGCTAGTGATCATCGTTTTAAGGTTAGATCAAATAAAGGCACTTTTCTTTGTCAGACAGTAGTGATTGCCTGCGGTGGTTTATCAATTCCTACCATGGGTGCGAGTCCTTTTGCTTATAAAATGGCAGAGTTCTTTGGAATTAAAGTATGGCCGACTAGAGCAGGCCTTGTTCCCCTTACTTTAGATCTGACAGATAAGGAAAAAATTGCTGTACTTTCTGGTATTGGAATTGATACTTATGTTGAAAACACTCGCATTGAATTTCGAGAAAATACCTTATTTACTCACCGCGGACTTAGTGGCCCTGCTATCTTGCAACTTTCTTCTTATTGGAAGGCTGGTGAAACCATATCCATTAATTTATTACCCGAAGTTAACCTTTTTGAAAGCCTGAAAGCTGCTCGGATAGAAATGCCTCGTAAGCAACTCAATTCGCTACTGTCTCAGTATTTGCCAAGGCGTGTAGTGGATGCATTTATCCCCCCTGCGCTTGCAGAAAAAAATCTGGCGGATATTTCCAATCACCATGTGGAAGAGGTTAGTCGTCTAATTAATTCCTGGGTTGTGAAACCCAATGGCACAGAGGGTTACAGAACAGCAGAAGTTACTATTGGCGGTGTGGATTGTAATGCAATTTCTTCCAAGACTATGGAAGCAAATGGGATTCCCGGCCTTTATTTTATAGGCGAAGCGCTGGATGTTACAGGGTGGCTGGGCGGCTATAATTTTCAGTGGGCCTGGTCATCGGGTTGGGCAGCAGGTCAGGTTGTTTAGTAAAGTCCTTTACTGCCAACACCTAAGTCCAAATTAAGACAACTTCTAAACACGGCGCAGCAATAGTGCAGCATTTGCGCCTCCAAAGGCGAAATGATTTGATAAGGCGATGTTTATTTGTTTCGAGCGAGCGTGGTTAGCCACATAGTCCAAATCGCAAGCAGGATCAGTTTCAAGCAGGTTAATTGTTGGCAATAAAATATCATGTTGTAAACTTAGAGTTGTAGCGATGATTTCCATAGCCCCCGCCGCTCCAATGGTGTGTCCGGTCATTGCTTTTTGTGCAGTAATTGGAATGTTATAAGCATGTTTGCCAAATACGGCTTTTATGGTTTCAGTTTCTGTGATGTCATTTAATTGGGTGCCTGTACCGTGGGCTGAAATGTATTGAACATCGCTACTAGCCAATTTGGCATCATCCAATGCATTGTGTATAGCTCGTATCTGGCCATGATTTGAAGGTGCTGTAACATGATAGGCATCACAACTTGCACCAAAACCAATGATTTCAGCATAAATTTTAGCGCCTCTTGCCTTGGCTTGCTGGAATTCTTCGAGAATTAAAATGCCTGCACCATCGCCCATGACCATACCATCACGATTTTTATCAAAAGGGCGGGAAGCTAATTCTGGTCTTTCATTTTGAGTGGACATGACGCGCAGCTTACACCAGGCTGCCATGATTGTTTCCCAAAGAAGCGATTCCGTTCCCCCGCACAAGGCAGTAGTCAGTCGGCCCTGTGTAATTTGCTGATAGGCATTGCCTATCGCTTCTGCAGAAGATAAACAGGCATTAGAAATAGTAGAATTGGGGCCGCCTAAACCAAAAGATATTGCAATATGGTTTGCAATAGAGTTAGGCATGCCGCGAATAACGCTTAGGGCAGGAATTTTTTTCCAGCTGTCCGTATAAAAGGATTTGTAGGCTGCTTCAAGTTCAGGACCACCTCCCAGGCTTGTACCAATGTAAGTGCCTGCAAGAGCAAGTTCTGTTGCGGTCAGGCCCGCGCGTTCAATAGCATGATGGGAGCAATAAAGCGCGTATTGCGCAGCACGAGGATAACGCTTGGATTTATCAAAGGCAGGCAGATGTGCCAGTGACAAATTTGTAATTTCGCCAGCAATTTGAGTAGGGTAAGGACTTGGATCATAATTTTGGATACGTTTTATTCCACATTGTCCCTTAATTGCTGCCTGCCAGAAAGCCTCAAGCCCATTACCAATGGAGGAGACTATCTCCATCCCTGTAATTACTACCCTTTTTTTCATTCCATATCCTCATAGCGCATAACCAATCAGTCTTATGCCTGTTGTACTCAAATTCAATCATTCATCGATTTAGAAGAAACCTGATCTGTATACCCTTACAAAAGGGTATATTCGGGGGCTTTTTCCTTCCTGCAAAAAGCAATACTAAAGGTCCTTCAGAAAAGCTGTCAAGCCGATTTTTCAGCGTCTGCTTTATACGGAGTTCCGAAACCACTCAATATGGGTTTTCAAATCGCCGGTCTTGCCATAAATTGTTCATTTGAATTAAGATTTTTGTAACAAAAGTCGCAAATTTCCAGTGCTAATCGCCCAAAAATCAATCGCATTTACCGTCTTAAAATCATGGCGAGTATATAAATTAAGCGCACTATGGTTGGATGTCTCCACGTCCAGAGCAAGTTTTGTTTTGCCAAGCAACAGGGCATCGTTAATACAGTTGGCTAATAATTCACTCCCTAATCCTTGGCTTTGATAGTGGGGTATTATTGCTATGTCAGAGAAAATTGCTTCATCAGTTTGCCAACGAATGTGGGCCTTGCCAACTGCTTTATTATTGAGCAATGCCAGCATTATAGTATAGTCGCTGTCACTCATTATACTGATAAAACGTAGCGGCATGTTCTCCGGTTCAACCGGAAAACAAAGCTCGTCAATTGAACAAAGAGCGGGAATGTCAGCTTCTGTCGCTTTGCGAATAACCAAGCTTTGTTTCTTGACTAGAATAGGTTCATAACTATTGCGCTCCATGTGGTATTCACTATTTTGATAGAGAAAACCAAGGCGTAAAAGCCAGTTTTCATTAACAACTTCGGGGGTTGAAAAGAGAAGCGTTTCGACCTGCTTTGCCTCGAGCAAGGGTAAAGCGGCTTTAATTAAGCGTTTTGCAATTCCCTGGCGGCGCTGCGATGGATGAACGATGACAGAGACTTCGCAGGCATTAGTATAAAAAAAATAGATACTTAAGAAACCAATAAGCTTATCATCTTGAAAATAAAAGAAATTGTTATCTGAAATCCGCTTTTGATCAAGGATATGTATGTACAAGGGGGGTAAATCCCCATCCACTGTTCGGCAGGCTTGAGCCAAATTATTCAGGGCCTGTATTTGGCCGGCATTTAACTGATTATTGCAAATTAGCATAATTTTAGAAATAAATAGAAGATTATCTCACAGTCTAACAAATTTAATAGAATAAAATCATGCTTTATCCGATATTTGACCTTGTCGAATGTTCAATGATTGTTGATCCAGGTCCTTATGGTGGGTTGGGTGCGGTACTTCAAGAGGAAAAGTTGGGGTTTCTTCAATATTTAAAGCTGTTGGCGGGCGATGTGAAAAAAAATAATAAAGTCCAATGGCAGCTAAAATGATTATAACTATAATTCCTATTATACCGATGGCTTCATTTTCATTATCGTGATTCATAATAAATTCCCAACATAGTACTACTCCCCTAAGTATAGTAAGGAATGGGCCCTCTAAACTGTGAATATTTGCTTTTTGCAAAGGATAAATTTCAGGTTATTCCGGAATGACGTGAAGAGGATAGGCAAAGGTTAGACAACAAAGTTAAGAACATCAAAAACAATTTCTATAATAATCAAGAGAATAATAATAATTTCTAAATTATGAGAGTGGCGGGTTTCTAAATAGCCATTGAACATATCAAAGATTTCATTAAGCGTGTCCAGACGATGGTTTATGGCATTGGCGCGGCGTTGAATATGTAGGTAGCGTTCCATCATCGTGTAATATTCTTCGAGTGTTGGGTGTTGCCAAAAGTACTTTGGGTGATAAAGAAAATTGGAAATAAGATTCATTTCACTTTTTGCCCCAAGGATTTCGCCAATTACTTGTCGAATCTGGTTGCGGCTAATCGGCATCTGGCCTCGAATTGAAAGGCTTTGAATCATAGGATTGTATTTTTCAATTAAGGCTTCAATAATTGTTTCAAAATACTGTAATTTCACAGATTGAGAAAACCCGTAAGAAAAACTTAATTTCAACTCATGACTATCAGCATCCATTGTCAGGCAATCGACATCAAAATGGCTATGGGGTTCGATAGCCGTTTTTTCACCAATTTGATAGCTAAACTCATCACGCACTAAAAAAGAGATGGGTTTATCTGCAAAGGGTTTGATGATATCCAGATAGGTTTGAACCTGGTGACGCTTAACTCCCCAGGATACAACTGTTCCATTTTTAAAAATGAAAACCAGAGTTTGATGACTGTCATTGCGGCAAAGCTTTAAAACATCGCGGGATCTGACTGAACTATAACCTGGCAAGGTGGTTTTAAAGTGAGTATCCAGGCGATTTAAGTCAATTGTATTGGCTATGCAATAGCTGAGGCACTCCATAAATAACCTTCGAATTAGATTTAAAAATACGTGGTACTTACATTGTAGCCTGTACCACGAATATCTTTATTATAACTTAATTCGTAGGAGACTACACTCTCTCTTCCTCACGGCATTGATACGCTTTTTTCTTATCGGTCGAGCCACAAAGCCACTGTGGGCAAACTTCCAATATTTCCGCTATCTTTTCAAGCTGATCAACAGAGGGTAGAAGATGGCCGAAAAGCATTGCATTTGCTAAATGACGGGTGACGCCAAACACTTTAGAAACTGCTTTGGTTTTCTCTGCTAATTCTTCGGGAAAACCTAATAATGACAATTCACGATTAAAGCGCTGTGAAAACAATTTATTGTTCATTCCTTCACTCCATGAAAAAAATAGTTCCGTCAGACCTTTTAACTGACTCCTTTTTCGCTCAACAATCCTGCTAACATCAAACTGGAACTTCTACCTGTCATTCCTTTTACACAGGTACGTCTGTTATATCTTATTTTTTTTAGTCAGCAAAGTATTTTTTAAAAACAATCGCTTATCTTCGAAATTAAGCGTTGGCAATGATTTTATTTTGGGCAAGCTAATGGAGATTCGAGCGGGGGCATCACAAGGCCAGCTGAATCAAAAGGTTATGATTGATTTGCTCATTAATTAAATCAAAGAAGAATCAGCTAGTGACGAGGAGCCTATTCCGGCTAAGTGAAGTATTCGCAGTGCAACACTTGCTGATGCGGGCGCAATCTCCCGCATCCTTATAAAGGCTTTGAAAGAAATAAATGCAAAAGGCTACTCTTCAAAGCCATTATCAGACTAAATAATTCTTATTTTGATGTAGCCCGATATGGGGGCTGCAAAGGGTTTTTCACTTTTAAAAGGCATAGAGTTTTAGCATATATGCTTCTGCCTTTTTCTCTATTTAGCCTCATTCTCGAATTAATAGGTGAATCTCTTTAGCTTGACCAGATGGCAATGAATTGGAAGTTATGTTAACATTTGCACTATATGAATAAATAAAAATCATAATGCCTAAATAGTGGCGGTGATGATTTTAATTAATATGTGTGGTGAAATATGTCTAAAACCCTTCCAAATTCTGATATTTTGTATAGTAAACTCTATTCTCTTATTAAACAACGTCAAGAAAAAGAGCGCAGCTTTGTTGCTTGGAAGCGCACAATGTTTAACTTTACAGACATAAGTGGAAATACCCTACTGCATTATGCAGCAGCAATGGGTGACATTGAAAAAGTTAACTTTTGTCTTCAACAGCCATTTTGTAATTTTGATTTAAAAAATGAAAATGATGATACGCCGCTTGCTATTGCATTAAAAAATGAAGAGCAAGAAATAGCTGAGTGTATTTACATGGAATATGCAAGCTGTGAAGACATTAACTTAACCCATTGTGGTGATAACAAAGCATTAAAAGCATGGTGGATTTCGAAAGTGAAGATGGCTTTAGAGGAATCCTTCCCGAATCCTTCACAATCTTTTCGCACATCTCGACTATCAAATTGCATTTTTAACAAAATCTATGACCCAACTATCCAAGCCTTAAAAAGAGCAGTTGAGATTAATGAGATTAATTTCATTCAACAAGTTCTCAATAATAAAGAACACCCTGAACAAATAACCTCTGATGAACTTGAGTTATTAGTGGTGATTGCAGCCAAACATGGGCATTTAGACATGATTAACTGTTTGATTGAAAATAATGCACATGTTAATAGAAGCCAAGATTATACTGATACGGCATTGATTCAAGCAATAAAAGAAAAACAGGGACTAGTAATTGATTTTCTTTTACAAAAGGATATAGATCTAGAACAAAAAGATAATTTTAAACTGACTGCATTAGCCCATGCCATAATCTCTGCTAATGAATCGCTGACTTTAAAATTAATAAAGATGGGTGCCAGTATTGATACTCTGGATATTCATGGGAATACATTACTTCACTTAGCAGTGAATAAGGAATCAAATCAAATTTCTACGCTTCTAACGACACTCAGAATTAAGGAACAGGAAAAAATAGAAAACATATACGGGGAAACCCCGCTTGATTTCGCTATCCAAAAAAAATTAGATGGAATAATTAGTCTCTTGAGTCCTGAATTAGATCTAAATTTAATTCGAAAATCGAAAAATTATGGCGTGCAGCCTACTCTAATTAAGCAACGTATTATCAATAATAAAATGCTTTACCGATTTCAGCTTAAATACAGGGATACGAGTTTATTTAACTGTACTTTCAATAAAGGCGGGAATTGTAATGGCTTTTCTTTTCTCAAATCCATTTATGCTGATTTAGGTTTGGAACCTTATTTTTTTGATACTCTAGCCTTAATGTCTAATTGGGATGGTACAGAGGAATCCTTAACTAATGAAATTCACTCTTGTCCGCAGTCCCTTTATTACAAAAATCTGGATGAGTTATTTGAACAATGGACTAATGATATTATTTGGTTTCAGCATACGAATTTAAAAGATATTGATGATGTCGAATACGACGATCGAGTAAAACAGTTTAAAATTCTTAAAAGTTTTGAACAGCAGAATTTAAATTATCATGCACTCTACCTGGAGCCAAGGACTATAAATAAACGAACATGGGAACAATTTACTGAAATTTTCAGCTATTTAAAGAAAATGCCTAATCAAATTTATTTTGAATTATCAGGGGATGGACACGCAACGTCTGGGTATATCAATAAGGAAAGTACCTTTGTTTATTATGATTCAAATTTTATTAAGCCCACTAAAAACACTAATGATTTATCTCAAAACATCCAACGCATTATAGATTTCAAATACATTCCTCTTAATCATTATAAACCGGCAATGGCTTGTTATATTCGAGTCTTTTGTTTCCGTGAAGCGGTTCTAGAACAATTTAAAACCTTTGAGATCTTCACAGCTGACGAATTACCAACCTGCAAAGAAGAGGCCATTGCTTTTCAAAAAAAATCACTCAATAAATTTACTTTTTTACATATCGCTGTAATAACGCGAAGTTTGGCTACACTGAAAATCTTACTGACTGAAGGTTACTGTGATCTTTATGCTAAAGATAGCTTAGGAAGAACCATTTTAAATATAGCCCTTAATAGCGGCTTTCATGAGGCTGTTAAATTAATGCGCAAATATATCGACCTTTCTGAGTTAGATAATGATGATAGGAACCTATTAACTGAATTATTAATCAGGTATGCAAGTGAAGGAAATGACCGATTATTTAGATTGGTTTTGAATCATTGTAGCAAGGAAATAATTAATTCAGCTCTAATCAATTCCAAACCGTTGATGATTGATTTCATGATTAATCGTAAATTCCATTTGATTGAAAATCTACTTGAAAAAGGAGCTTATGTCGATCCATTATTTTCTAGCGGAAACACCCCATTAATGGGCGCAATTAAAAACAATGTTTTGCCAGAAAAATATGACCTCATTCCACTATTTGTGAAATACAATCCAGATTTAACGATAAAAAATAAAGAAGGAAAAACAGCTATCGACTTGGTTTATGAGAGTGCTGATGAAAAAATTCGAACTTTCTTTTATGAGCAGGGTCTTATAAACACCGACCGAAGATCTTATACGGCTATCTAGTGATAAGTGAAAATGGATTATCCGAATGAAGTTACTCTAAGGCATTTCTGATGAAATATTATTTACTCTTAACAAATTTTACTTAAATATTGCAGAAGAATGGACGTTATAAGTATAATCTGCCATCACACTTAATATTTTCTAAACCATGAGTTAATATAATTATCATAATGGATTGACTTAATACATTAGTTCAATATAATAGCAGCTAGCTTTTTTATTGAATTTGAGAGAAATAATGGAATTTAGTAGTTTGTATCGTTTTATCAATGAGTGGACTCAACCCACTGCTCCTAAATCAGGCATTGTGCGACAAAATTTTATTGCCAAGACAGATAAATCTAATAACAATTATTTTTTATATGAACTCAACATAAATAACTCCAATAAAGTCATTTACGAAACCGAACAGAGCTATCAATTGATATCTCATCATCTAAGTTTTTATGAACTCTATGATGATAATAATCCCTATTTAAGCCAATACCATTATACTGCTTATTTTAGAGACGAGGAAAATAAGACTTATGAATTGCACGTCTATTTCGATCAGAATGATAAATTAAAATGTAATCCTATTTTTACATTAATTGAGAAAGACAAAAATAATTCACCGGAATCGAAAAGTATGCAAAGCCTTCTTGCTTTTGCAATTAATGAATCAGTTGGCTTAATCAGATCGCTTCGCGAACTTCAAAGAGAACATAATGCCACTCTTGAAAAAACGTATAATCAATATGAATCTAAACTATCTCTCTTATCTATTAATTTGGCTTTCAATAAAAGCGAATATCTTGACCTTCTTTTTAAAACTATAGACGTTTTAAAGCGACTGGTTTATTTCAACAACAAACCCTATTTTGAATCGCTTATCAAAATATTTCAAAGAACCATGGATGAAATTCAATTATTGAATGCCGTTGATATAAATCCAGAATTATCAGAGGTGCAACCTCTTGGCGAGTTGCGTCTTCATTCTTCTGAAAAGATCAAAATCCGAAAAGAAAAAATTTCTTTGCAAGAGTTCGTTTCTACAGCTGCTATGGCAAGAAACCTGTTCTTAGATTGTAAAAGACCAGAGGCAAAAACACTTAACTCAGATATGATTAGTACTTTTTTGAAATTTCACCGAAATACTTATGAAATCCTACTTTTTGCTGACGATCCCAATTATCAAATCAGTTTAGATGATTTACAAAAAGTTCAGGAATTGGCAATTGAATGCACTAAAGAAGGTCAAACCTTATTGCAATTAATGCTTATCAAAAAAGATTATTCAGCCGCTAAGAATTTAGTTCCCTACTTGAGTTTTATTCAAGAGAAAATGTTGAATATGGCTTTAGCCGTGGATAATGGTCAACTACTAGATTTCATATTGACTTATGGCGAAGTTGCATTAAACAGCTTTACAGTTTCCAAAGAATTAAAATCAAAATCCGCTTCAGCTTCATTGACTCCTTTATTGTATTGTTTTAATGAGAACAAAAAACAGTGCTTTGCGGTTTTATTAAAACACGGAGCCTCTTCCATGGTTCTTGCGGATGATGGGTTACCACTAGCCCATCATATTTTCTCTGAATTTAATCATCCTTTAAAAGAAGTATTCGATACCAATTTTACTAACGTCGAACTGATAAAATTATTCCAAACGCTTTTAAGTTTTACCAGAGGTTATAAAAAAAGAACTGGGCTGACTGAAGAAGAGTTAAATAAGTTAGAGATCGGAGGAAATTGTTATGAACGTATGATCCCTTTTTTACAAGAATGCAAATCAGCAATCATACAACAGCAAAACAAAAGTACCAATGAAGAAGTTTCTAAATTGCAATCTAAAATTAACAACAAAGCCTTGGTTGAGGAAATTTTGAAAGATAAGGATCTTCAACTTAAGTATGGAATTTATAATCAATTGGTTACCAGTTATTTGAATAAATTAAATCCTTCTGAAAAAAGACAAGAACTGAAAGGTGCCACATTTTTCAAATCACTTAATCAGCTAATGGATAAAGTTGATTTCATGAATTTTATTAACTTTGAACTAGCAAAAAAGTCGACCTGTTCGGCATTAGACAATTATATTAAAATAATAAAATGTAAGTTGGAGTTACTTGACCTTCGCAAATCTGTTCAAAAGCCAGTCTATGCCGATAAATTAGGCAGCCAAAAAAAACAACGAAAAAATTTAAAACTTTATAATCAAAAAATAGCCGAACTTATTAAACTCCAAGAGGCTGCAGGCTTTAATGAAATTGAAAAGTCTACAATTTTTGCTACTAATTTAAATTTAAATCTAACCAAGGTTAGCCAGGATTTATCTAATTTAATGAATTCCTTAACCTCCTTATTAGGGATCGGCCTTAACCTTGTTCCCGACAACGTCATTGAGCAAAAGCTGGATAGCGAAGCAGAGTCAAGCTCTGAGAATTTAGAAACAAATCCAGCTTCATCTATTGGATTTTTTGGTGTAAGATCGGAATTTAAGACTGAAATTAAACAAGAAAATGCAGATAAAGCAACGTTGGAATTGTAACCAGAGCTAATAGCAGACAAGCTGGCATATAAGTTTCAGGAGAGGTTTTAGAGATGCTATTAAAATGGGATACAGAATCAGTAAAGATGTTTTGGAGATAAATATGCTTGAAAAAAAAGACAATTCTGTACAGCGGAAGCAGAAAAGTACAGAAAGTAACTATCCTAAAGACATAATGTGGAAATCATTGAATCAAGAGAAGGCCGGTAAAGAGAGGAAAAATAACATAATCTCCACATCAAGTTTGCCGGGATTAATTTTTATTGATGTTCATTCAGACCCTGTTACGTTTACCATTTTAGAAAAACTAGTACCGATACTCAACCAATATGGCTACACCAAATTTCTTGCAGAATATCGAAAGAGCAGGGAGCTTGATAGTATTATGACAGATGATAAAAATACTATTTATTTTTGTGATCAAATAAGAAAAATTGCGAACAATCATCATCTCGATATTAATCAACTCAATATAGATAATGAAATAGATTTTGAAAAGCTGACATCTATACCAGAGATAAATAAATTTATATTGGAAAATAATTATTCCAGTGCTTATTTTAAACAGCAATTGAGAAGAGAGAATGGGAAACAAGCAGAATATCATTTTTTAATGACTTTAAAAAAGCAAAAAATAAAATTTCAGCCTGTTTGTTCAGAAAATTCAATTTATGCTTTTTCCAACAGTGAATGCATGATCGAGGCTGACCAAAGCATTGCCAATGCTTATATTAATACAAATGAACCGTCTTTTGGGACAGTGGGGATAGCTCATCTCAACGGTGTCCAAAATATATTTTTAGAAAAATCTAATTTAACAAACCTGAATTTTTGTTTTTTTCATCTCTATTCTACCCAAGAAACTCTTATGGAAAAAAATAAAATACAATCTACCTCAGGTTTTCCTGATCTTGAAAGAAAGCTACGAACAGAAGAAAAATTTTTTTCGATACCTGTTAGTTCAATTAATGTAATGGAACGTAAAGAAGAAGAAATTATTGAAATCATTATTAATAAAATAGAAAGTATTTTGGCTATAAATGCTATACAAATCAGTCGTTCTCCCATTCATCAAGCTGGCAATGCACATGATAATCTGATGAAAAGAATAACGGCTATCATTGGAGAGGAGGGAAAACGATTTTCCTATTTTATGGAATCCCTGAATAATCATCTCTATGGCCAGGCTCTACGCAGACTTTGTACATGTTTCACACCCAAGACAGAGCAATTAATTGTAATTCTTTTGGGCTATCAAAAACAGTTAAACTTTTCCATTGATGAACAAGGAGGAAAAGATCAATATGCAGCGATACATCATGCTGCCCAATTAACTGATCCGTCCATTTTTGATTTGTTGGTATCTAAGGGTGCTAATCCTGATTTAGTCTGTTCGAATGGCAAGAATGCAAAAGCCATTTATGACTTCTTTGATCATCTCTCGCCTGTAGAGCGGTTCTGTGGAACAATTTGAAGCATGAAATTAAGTAGAAGAATGGGGCTTTGCACCGGGACAATTTTTCTTACCCTCCTCACCCTGAGCGCAGCGAAGGATCTTAAGAACTGAGCCTCAGTCTTCGTCATTAGGAGATCCCTCGCTGTTGCTCGGGATGACGGAGGTTTTATAAATTTTTGTCCTGTGCAAAGAGAATGAGGCTTTGCACAGGACAATTTTAAGAGGAAAGAAGGGAAATAGAGAATAACTCGCTGATTTTAAATTAATTTTATATAATTCTTTTCGCCAAAAAAGGGGGTTATATGAATAAAGTCAGCGAGTTACAGC
>JACCSX010000099.1 GCA_013812775.1 Tatlockia sp.
TCCAGCCCGGTGATAGTTATCTAACCTTAGAAAATAAATACAAGGTCAGTACCGCAAGCATTCAAAATTGGAATAACATCAGGTCTAACTCGCCCTTAGAGGCAGGCACTCAACTCATTATTTGGAAACATATTGTACAATACGGAGCCTACACGGTTAAAACAGGCGATAGTCTAAACGCAATTGCCAAAAGAAATAACACTGATGTAAAGACACTCACTCAATTGAATCCGAGTATTGGCAATGGCCCATTGAAGCCAGGACAGCAAATTGTACTTGGCTAATAATATCTCAACCTCTACTTAAAATAAAATTAGGAGGTATCTCATTAGTCTAAAATACCTTTTAGCCTGGTATTTCCTTGAAATTTATATATTCATCAACAAGCTTTTGCATTGTACTTAGATTAATCGGTTTGGAGATGATTTTATTTAAACATGATTTATTTAACTCTTTTGAGTCAGTCTGGCTATGCGTTGTTAACCCAATAATTGTTGAAGATCCCTTAGAAGAAGCCTTTTCGTAATCACGTATGGAGCGGGCTAAGTCTTCACCGGACATTCCGGGTAAATCAATATCAGTCATTATGAGATCAAAATTCGAACATTTTACCAAATTTAATGCATTCCTAGCATCAGTTGCTGATGAGAAATTAAAACCAGTTTGTATAACCAAGGTTTCAATAAAGCGTAAAGCTACAATATTAGGTTCAACTATAAGAATCTGAGGTAAGGATGTGGAGGGGATTTTAGGCAAAGCACTAACCGTTTCAACAGCTGTCTGACTTATCTCGCTATTTGCTACTTTCATTGGCAAGGTAAAATAAAAAGTCGAGCCCTCTCCTAATTTGCTTTCAAGTTTTATTTCTCCACCTAAAAGACCTACATAATTCTGCGCAATATGTAAACCTACACCAAGACCTCCATGTTCCTCTTTATAGGAAGGATTCACTCGAAAGAAACGATCATAAACTTTGGTTTGAAATTCTTTTGCAATACCGATTCCGGTATCTTGCACAGAAAATTTAAGCTGAACATATTCTTTATTATCAACAGCAAGGTCGATTTTAAGGTTAATGGAGCCATTTTCGGTAAATTTAATCGCATTTCCAATAAGATTTAATAAAATCCGGTGCAGTTTTGCACTATCAGTAATTAATCTTTGCGGCGCTGCATCATCCAACTCTAAGCTAAGATCAAGTTTTTTTAATTTTGCACTAGGCAAAACCAGTTGAATAATGCCGCTAACAGAGGTGCGTAAATCAAAAAGCCCTTCATTAAGATCAGTTTCATTAATGTGGTCATCAGAAACTATGCCAAGAACGCTATTTAATAAATCTAACAATTGTTTGCCGCTGTCTTTTATCCAATGCGCATACTGTTTTTCTTCCTGATTACAAAGTTTTTCCTCAAGAAGATAAGACAAGCCCACGATGCCGCTTAAAGGCAAATGGATATCATGACTCATATTTGCGATAAATTCAGTCTTGGCAAGGTTGGCTACTTCTGCGGACTCTTTGGCACGGCGTAAGGCTACTTCCATTTTTTTGCGCTCAGTAATATCGATAGATACACCTAATACACCAATGATTGCACCATCCTTGTTACGAAGCGGGGTTTTTTGTGAAAAGAAAATCGCCAATCCATGTGCTGTTACCGCATATTCCTCGGCCGTATGAGGCATTCCGGTTTCCATTACTAAATTATTCAGTCTGTTTAATTCTTCAGCCTGATCTTTCCAGGGCATATCAAAATTGGTCTTACCTACGATATCTTTTCTTGACTCAAGTTTTGCATCTTTAGCTTGGAAGTTATTGCAACCTAAAAACACATTATTTCTATCTAACCAATAAACATTACCGGGGATAACTGCAAGGATTGATTCATAATAGTCATTAAGCTCTTGTACCTTATTTTTGAAATTCAGGTTTTCCTGCTCCACTAAAGCTGTTAATCGATTAATTTCAGCATCTCTTTCGTCGATAATACACTGAAGTTTTTCCATACCCTTGAAATTCATCACTCACCCTTGCTTACAGTTTGATTTTATACAGGTAAATACGAACAAGTAGATATAATATCACGTAAATTAATGTAGCGTTCTTTTTATAAATTTATACAAAAGTCTTTTAATCAACACCAATTAATTTAATAGCACAATGTATATTTTTTTCCCAATTCTTGGTATATTATGATAGAATGATGATAAAAATTTATAGCTTAATTAAAATTTACAATTTATACAGGGTCTGAAGACCATTTTGCTGAATTTTGAAAAAAAATAAACCTAATTTTTTACACTGAACAGGTAGATACCTCCTAAAAGAGAATAATTGAATGAGTAGAGTCAAAGGTCCTAAAAATGGCACCGTAACTACAGTGAAATTTAATGGCAAAGGGAAAATATTGCCTTCAAACGTAAGCCCTAAAGCGCTTATGCTTCTAAGCATTGTCGGCAATGAATATTGCACGGGTACCTATTTAAATGTGTCAATAGAGCTTGCGGTAAAAGACTATGATTTAACTACTTTTTTAATCGCAGATGAAGTCTATTGGCATAATATAAAACAAAGCGATAAGCTCAATGATTTTGAAATTTCTGCCCTTAAAGAACATGCACTGGAGATGGGTGATAATTATTTTCGAGCTAATTTTTTAGCATTCCTGGCTCCCTTTGACAAGGTAACTCGTTCCTTTTTGCTGACCGAGTGCGAGAATAAAAACGTTAATGAACAAATAGCCATAATTAACCATGAAGCAAAATCACTACCTAAGAAGTTTGAGATAGTACGCTGGAGGGATTGGGTAAACACAGAAATTTTTACATTTAATTATAAAGAAAATAAAAAAGCAATTGAGCAATTTTATCAACAAGAATCCTTCCTAAAAAACAGTATTGAGCTAACTGCTTCTGATTTTGCTGCTCGCCATAAAAAAGAAGGCAATGAGGACCTTTGGCGAATGCGTTCTATAGGTTATTTAACAGAGGAAAGCCCTGCTGTGATTTTGTTGGCTACAGCCCTCCTTTATAATTTTATTATTTACCCAGGTGATATGATCCCACCTTTTCAAGCGACAAAAGATTATTTAATTTTAATGATCAATAAAGAACCGTCAATATTAAGGTATTTATTTAAATCACCAGCACCTGATCTTAGTATTTTTATAAATTGGCTCCAGCCCTTCTTTAGGAAGAGTCATATGAAATTGGATTCCATTTCCGATATTAATGCCTCTCCAGCAGTTGAGACTGGGCAATTAATCCCACTTCAATTGGAGGATCTACCAAAAAACATCGGATTCTTTTCCCCAAAAACACCCAAAATTCAACCAACGAGTAATAAGCTTAATGAATTAATTGATAAATTAGTAATATCTATGCCAACAGATAAAGAACCAACAGAAGAAGACGTAATAACTATTGTTAAAGAGATTGCACCAACAATTTTTTCACTACCTCCTGCTGGTAGATTAAAAGCACTTCTATACATGAACACATTAATGCAGGAATTAAATGACCGTCCAAACGAGGATCCTTATAATATGAGTCCATTAAATCCAATAAAATAGATCTTATGGGTTCTTGTGTTGAGCTACATCTGCTGGTTTATTTGGCAAAACCCATGACTTATTCACCTCATTCAGGCAATCTTTAATGATTAATCAATACTATCAATGAGATATAATTTAAAATTCCCTACCATATCTTTACAAAAGAGCTGTAAAACCTGTGATATACTTAATGAACACTAACATTTAATAAAAGCCATGAAATTTCTCTTTGATTTTTTTCCTATTATTATTTTCTTCCTCAGTTATAAGCTGTTTGGCATCTATACGGCTACCGCTATAGCTATGGCTGCATCGCTCTTTCAGGTTGTTTTTCATCGATTTAAACATCAACGTTATGAGAAAATGCATCTTATTAGTTTCGCTTTACTCTTTGTTTTAGGAGGCGCAACTTTAGTTTTCCATAATCCCTGGTTCATAAAATGGAAACCTACTGGCATTTATTGGTTAACAGCTTTGGTTTTCCTTGGCTCGCCTTTATTCAGCAAAAAAACTTTGATTCAAAAGATGATGGAAGGCAATATTAGTTTGCCCCCCAAAATCTGGTATCGTTTAAATTTTGCCTGGGCTGTGTTTTTTGTTTTAATGGGGTCAGTTAATCTTTATGTTGCCTATTATTATAGCACCGATATTTGGGTTAATTTTAAGCTGTTTGGTGGGGCTGGGTTCACCTTAATTTTTGTCTTTTTACAAGCATTGTATTTAACCAAGCACTTAATAGATAAGGATATTAAACAACAACCCTCAGGTGATTCTCGCTAGAATTGCCTTAATACTTTAGGAGCAGCAATGAGATTGCTACTGGTTGAAGATGATGAGTTCCTCGGTGATGCTGTAAAAGCAGGTCTTACCCAGTTTGGATATGTTGTTGATTGGCTAAAAGACGGTGAAGCAGCGCGAGCCGCCGTCAAATCTGAATCCTTTGAATTGATTATTTTGGATCTGGGTCTACCCAAGCTTTCTGGTCTTGCCTTTCTCCAATCGATACGTCAGGACGGCAATGCTACCCCTGTTATCATTCTTACTGCCCGTGAAACGGTAGGCGATAGAATAAAGGGTTTGGATTGCGGTGCTGATGATTACATGACTAAGCCCTTCGATCTAAATGAATTATCTGCCAGAGTCAGAGCCTTGGTCAGGCGTTCTCAAGGACGCGCTGATTCAGTCTTGCAATATCGTAATGTAACCCTTGATCCAGCAGCACATTCTGTTTACGTTGATGATGTCCTCGTGAATGTACCTCGACGAGAATTTGCTTTACTGCAAAAATTGCTGGAAAACTCAGGCCAGGTTTTGTCTCGTGAACAATTAATGCAAAGTATTTATGGTTGGGATGAAGATGTGGATTCAAATGCTTTAGAAGTTCATATCCACAACTTACGCAAAAAACTCAACGCCAACTTTATCCGTACTATCCGGGGTGTTGGCTATATGGTCGAAAAAAGCGAGAGTAATTAAGTCTGTGAAATCTTCCATTCGTAAATTTTTGTTAATTAATTTATTGTTGGCAATAACAATCACAACAACTCTTACCGCAATAGGTAACTATTACCTTGATCAAAAGGATATTCAAGAGCATCTAGATACCTTAATGGCTATTTCTGCTTTATCTTACCAGGCATTATTGGGCGATGATCTCCATCAACGTCCACTTACTAAAATCCAGGATGCCCTCGAGGTTATCCCTCAAAAAATTGATAATTATTATCAACGTCGCTTTTTAAATGATCTACCTCCTAAAACCTATCTGGAAAAATTTAATTTCCAGGTCTGGACTGATGGTGGCAAACTTTTGCTGCATTCACCCACAGCGCCTAAAATTCCTTTGACTGCAGAGGTAGATGGTTTCAGCGATAAAATGCTTGGAAGACAAAAATGGCGAGTATTTACGGCTTACAATGATAAGGCAGGAGTGCGCACAGTTCTCGCCGAACGCTATGACACTCGTAATGAGTTAGGCCACCGCATTGCTCAGGATGATCTTTACATTATGCTCCTCACCTTTCCCTTATCTGGATTACTGATCTGGATTATTATTGGTCGAGGTTTAGATAGTCTGGATCGCGTAGCCCAGGAAGTGGCAAATAGGGCACCAACTCACTTGGAACCTGTAGATCTGGAGGAAGTTCCTGAAGAAATTAAGCCTGTAATTGATGAATTAAATAAATTATTTTATAGATTACAAGAAGGTTTTGAACGGGAAAAACGCTTTGCAGCAGATGCAGCCCATGAATTAAGAACTCCCCTTGCAGCACTCAAGGCTCAGGCTCAGGTTGCCCTTAATACTAATGATATAAATGAAAAGAATTTAGCCTTACAAAAATTAATTGCCTCTGTTAATCGCAGCACTCATATTGTTCAGCAATTACTCACCATGAGCAAATTAGTTCCGGAAGCATCGAATATTAATGATATTGATGAGGTAAATTTAGTAAAAATTACCCGCGAAGTCCTGGCAATGCTGGCTCCATCTGCAGTAGAAAAACAAATTGAACTGGAATTTGAACATGATGAAAACCTGTCATCCTTTGCTGGTAACCTGACAGCTTTAAGTATCCTGATTCGTAACCTTGTTGATAATGCTATTCGTTATTGCAAAGAAAATGGCAAAGTATCGGTTCGTGTGTATAGTAAAAGTCAAAATGTGATTTTGGAAGTCTGTGACAATGGGCCAGGCATACCCATTGAACTACAGAGCCGCGTATTTGAACGGTTTTTCCGAGTTTTGGGCAATAAAAGCCCAGGAAGCGGCTTGGGTCTGGCAATCGTAAAGCAAATCTCGGATCTGCATGGCGGCCGTGTAGAACTCGATTCTCCCAGTGAAGGAACAGGGCTAATCGTGCGCGTCTATTTTCCTGTCCTTGGTGTTTACTCTTCCTAATATCAATTTATCTTTGTTGCGTAGGGTAATCAAGGTTACGATTCTCTATTTTATAGATATCAGCCGTCATTTCGCTAAAAGCTGCAACGCCTGACGTATCAGTTGCTCACAACTTTTATTGCCGTCATCAATTTTAGAAATAACCTTAATCGCCTCTTGTGGTTTGTAACCTAAAGCCTCTAATGCACTTATAGCCTCGTCTTGCTCACGAACAGGAATCGCTTGTTTTGATAAGGGCTCTGCCATTGTAGATAAAAATTGTGTCATAGAATCTTTCATTTCAATTATCAAACGTTCGGCTGTTTTCTTTCCTATCCCCGGCAATTTAGTTAAATAGACTATATTTTGTTGGTTAATACATTGGACAAATTCATCGGGCGTAATGCTTGAGAGAATTGTAATGGCCATTTTAGGCCCAACACCATTCACTTTTATTAATGCCCTGAACAAAGCGCGTTCACGCTTATCTAAAAAACCGTATAAGAGCAGAGCATCTTCTCGTACAACTGTATGGATATGCAGGTCAATAACACCCTGTTGTGACTCCAGTTGAAAAAAGGTTTGTAATGACGTTTCAACATCATAACCAACACCATTAACGTCAATAACGAATTTTCCCAGCTGATGTCTATCAGCGATTTGTCCACGTAACCAACCAATCATCTTCGACGTCTCCTTGAACTCTGTGTACCTTGTTGCTGTATTGCTGCCAGACCATGGCGCATATGACTATGGCAAATAGCAATCGCAAGTGCATCGGCAGCGTCATTTTGTGGAGGGCTATTTAGTAAAAGTAAATTAACTACCATGTGTTTAACCTGGTCTTTTTGAGCCGCTCCATATCCTACTACGGCTTGTTTAACCTCGCGTGCTGAGTATTCATTGACTTTAACTCGATGTGAAGCAGCTGCAACCATTGCAGCACCTCTAGCATGACCCAGTTTCAATGCTGAGCTTGGGTTTTGATGCATGAATACCTGTTCAATGGCAACCTCATCGGGTGAATAATTATCCATAAGCTGACAAATTCCATCAAAAATTTGCAATAAACGCTGACTCAACTCTCCCTCTGAAGTGCGAATACAGCCGCTATCGACATAAAAAATCTTGCGATTTTCGTCTTTAATAAGGCCATACCCTGTAATACGGGAACCAGGATCAATCCCTAAAATGATGCTCATTTTGTAAAATTCCCCTTGTATCTAAGAATAACAACTCTTAGCATTTCGGGATTTACCCAAATTAGACTTCAAAAACTGCCTCTGGATATTCTGCATTGCTGTGAACTTCTTGTACATCATCCAGATCTTCCAGCATATCAATAAGTTTGATTAGGCTTTCCGCTGACTCTTTATCTAAAGGTATCATGATCTGCGCACGCATCGTTAGATGGGATTGCTCTATTTCATAGCCGGATTCTTGCACTGAGACTAATACAGTATGGTAGTTATCAGCAGCTGTGATTATTTCAATTTGGCCTTCTTCAGCTATTACATCCTCAGCCCCTGCATCTATCGCTAACTCGATTGCTTTATCTTCAGGCTGGTTGGGGGCCAATAATATTTCACCTTGTTTATTGAAAAGATAGGCTACTGATCCATCTGTACCTAGATTACCACCGTGTTTGCTGAAAGCATGCCTGACCTCAGAAACGGTGCGATTTTTATTATCGGATAAGCAATCCACCAGGATAGCAACACCGCCTGGCCCATAGCCTTCATAGCGCATTTCCATCATGTTTTCACCATCAAGGCCGCCGGCTCCACGTTTAATAGCATTATCAATGGTATCGCGTTTCATGTTCGCTTTAAGCGCTTTAGTAATTGCATCACGCAATCTGGCATTAGCTGATTCATCAGCACCGCCGGCACGAGCGGCAACAGAAATTTCACGAATTAATTTAGTAAAAATTTTTCCACGCTTTGCGTCCTGAACACCTTTACGAAAACGAATGTTAGCCCATTTACTATGTCCGGCCATAAAAAGTACTCCGATCGATAAATACCAAAAACTTGAATTATACCTCGGCCTTGGACTAAAAAGAACGTTGACTCGACTTTTTTAAGGTATTCAAGCTATCCTTAGGAATTCGATAAAGGGTAGGGAGAAAACGGTGCATTTAGCAGGATTTGGAAATCATCATCAAAGTGAAGCCCTCGCAGGCGCTTTACCTAAAGAACAAAACTCTCCCCAGAACTGTGAATTTGGACTCTATGCGGAACAGCTCAGCGGCTCCGCCTTTTCAAGCCCAAGACATGTTAATTTACACAGCTGGTTATATCGTACCCTTCCCGCTGTTGTTCATGAGGATTATCAGCCCTATTTGAAAGACAGGACGCTGACTTTTGCAAAAGACCAGGCACCCAATCCTTTTCGCTGGTCATCTTTTAGCTCACCTCAGCAAAAGCAGGATTTTGTTGATGGTTTATTTCATTTAGCTGGCAACTCACTTTGCAATGCCTATATCTATCAATGCAATCTATCAATGGAAGACCGCTACTTTAGTAATAGTGATGGTGAAATGCTTTTTGTTCCTTATTTAGGAGAGCTTGTTCTTCATACCGAATTTGGCCAACTATCTATTGGCCCGGGTAAAATTGCAGTTATTCCCCGCGGTGTACAATTTAAAGTGGTTTTAGCCTCTCCTCTCGCCTCTGGCTATCTTTGTGAAAATAACAAAGCTCCTTTTACTTTGCCGCAATTAGGTATTCTTGGTGCAAATGGTTTGGCTAATCCGCGGCATTTTCTCTATCCCCAAGCTTCCTATGAAATAAAAGAGGAGGAACTGACTTTAATCTGTAAATATCAACAGCGATTTTGGTCAGCAAAAACAAAGTACTCACCGCTTAATGTCATTGCCTGGCATGGCAATTATGCGCCCTACTGCTATGATCTATCGCTTTTTAATACCATAAATACGGTAAGCTTTGATCACCCTGACCCTTCAATTTTTACCGTATTAACTTCCGAATCTAATACCCCAGGTGCAGCCAATATGGATTTTGTTATTTTTCCGCCGCGATGGATGGTTGCAGACCATAGCTTCAGGCCGCCATATTTCCATCGCAATATCATGTCTGAATTAATGGGCTTGGTAGTTGGTGAATATGATGCCAAAAAGGAAGGCTTTGCGCCTGGCGGGGTTAGTATACATAATTGCATGACCGGACATGGACCCGATAAGGACAGCTATCAAAAGGCTTTGAGCCAGAATTTGCAACCAACCCGCTATGAAGAAACCTTAGCCTTTATGTTTGAAACCCGCCTGCCTTGGCAAATTAGCGAAGCAGCTCTTAATCACCCTGCCAGACAATTAAATTATTCCGATTGCTGGAAAAATTTAGCCGCTGGTTTTAAGGGGTAGTATTGAAAATCTGTTGTCCCGAAATTTAGAGTGACTTAGCGAGCGCAGCCGCTAAATCGCACTTAATTTCGGGACGATACTATATGATTAAAACAAGTCTTCCTGCGTCAAACCCACACGCTCCAAGAGGCCTCTTAGCGTTTTCAAAGCTTCTACCTGTATTTGTCTGACGCGTTCACGGGTTAAATCAATTTCTTTACCCACATCTTCCAGGGTAGCTTTTTCAAAGCCACGCAAACCGAAACGCCTGGCAATGACCTGCTGTTGATTTTCCGTCAATTTATCTAGCAAAGACTCTATATGATTACGCAAATTTTCATCGGTTAACAATTCCGCCGGGTTTACAGAATTTTCATCCGCAATAGTATCGAGTAAGGATTTACTTTCATCGTAACCGATAGGCGTATCAACCGATGCAACCTTATCATTCAAACCCAATAATTTCTCAACATCCTCAATGGGCTTGTCGACCATTTCAGCAATTTCCTCTGCTGAAGGTTCATGATCTAGTTTTTGTGTTAATTGCCTTGCCGCACGCAAATAGACATTAAGCTCTTTAACAACGTGAATGGGCAATCTTATTGTTCGTGTTTGATTCATAATTGCACGTTCAATCGTTTGTCTAATCCACCAGGTAGCATAGGTGGAGAAACGAAATCCCCTTTCTGGATCAAACTTCTCCACCGATTTCATCAATCCAAGATTTCCTTCTTCAATAAGATCAAGAAGAGGTAAACCGCGATTGAGATAACGACGCGATATCTTAACCACCAGGCGTAAATTGGATTCAATCATCTTTTTACGAGCTGCACCATCGCCCTTAAGGGCTAATTTTGCGTAATGTACCTCTTCTTCTGCTGAAAGTAAGGGAGAGAACCCAATTTCACTCAAATATATTTGAGTTGCATCCATAATCTTGGACGCCTGTCTGCCTCGTTGAAAACTTGGAAAAGCCGCTTCATCACTAAAATTTGGCTCTTCTACAATAGCAGTGGCTTCTTCACTTAGCTCCTCGGTAGGCAAGGGTAATTCGTCATCAGGAGATTCTTCCCAGTTTTCATCTTCGGGAGTTTCATCTTCTTTTTTTGATTTGTCTTCTGGCTGCATCATGTCACCTTCTGTGTTTATATCTATTAAGAAAAAACACTACTTAACTGCATAGGCCTATTACTAAATCTAACTCCCTTTCTATTAGAGTAGCAGGACTTGTCTTTAACAAGTTCAACAAACCCTAATTTTTTCGTAAATAATTTAAAGGATTAACGGGTTTTCCATCTTTTCTAATTTCAAAGTGGACACCCCAATATCGTCTATCTATAACACCTATTTCGGCAATAGTTTGTCCAGCTTTAACTTTTTGCCCTTCTTTAACCAGGTTTCGTGAATTATTGCCATAGGCTGTTAATAACTGATCATTGTGTTTAACAATAATCAAATTTCCGTAGCCGGAAAGCCCACTGCCAGCGTAAGCCACGATTCCATTTGCTGTTGCATGAATCTTTTCTCCTTTTACACCAGCAATATCTATGCCTTTTTTACCTTGCTGTGGAACAAAATTTGCGGCCACACGCCCATTGACTGGCCAGAGCCATTGTCCACGCGTAGTAGGAGCTGAGTTTATTCTTTTTGGAGTGGTATAATATTGAGGCACTCTCTTAGGTAAGGAATATTTATAGACCTTTTGGTTCCTGGCTATAAGACGCTTAGGACGGATATTTGCAGCTCTGCCAGCCTTAACTTGCAAAATTTGCCCCACATGTAAACCATAAGGGCTATGAATATGGTTGATGGCCGCAAGTTGCCGGTAATCAATATCATAACGGAAGGCAATAGCATAAAGTGTTTCACCGCGTCGCACTGTGTGCATTCTTTGCTGAGCATTAAGAGGTTGCCAATGAAGCTCAACAACGGGCGCTAACCTGGAGCTTGTACCACAACCAGCCCCTAATAATATCAATATTAATACGCAGATCTTGTACATAGTTAACTCTTAAGAAAGGGAATATTCATGGAAACCACAACAACCACTCATCCGGCGCTTGTTCTGCTTTCTTTCTTTCCACTCAAATCAGGGTTTATTCAAGCCCCAGCTAATTTCATTCACCCATTCAGACAATTGATCAAAGACCTTGTAATGAGTCATATCAATCTGTAAGGGGGTCACTGATACACAATTTTGATTGATTGCATGAAAATCCGTGCCAGGCCCAGCATCAGACTGCATACCTGGAGGACCCACCCAATATATAACTCTGCCACGTGGATCTTGAGCTTTGACAATTGGCTCGGCCCCATGACGTGTACCAAGTCTTGTAACTTCAATGCCTCGAATTTTATCTAAGGGTAAATCCGGAATATTTACATTAAGAATGGTTTGCGGAGGCAATACATCTGTTTTCATTTTCAATACGATCTGACGGGCAATTTTTGCTGCGGTCTCGTAGTGCTGAATATTATTATCACCTACCAGTGAAAAGGCAATAGCTGGCAAGCCCAGATATCTGCCTTCCATCGCAGCAGCGACAGTCCCCGAATAGAGAATATCATCTCCGAGGTTGGCACCATCGTTGATGCCTGAAACTACCAAATCTGCTGTCGGCTCCATAAAACCTGTCAATGCTAGATGCACGCAGTCAGTAGGGGTGCCATCTACACTGTAATAACCATTTTCTATTTTCCTGACTTGCAGTGGCGCAGACAAGGTTAAGGAGTTGCTCGCGCCACTGCGATTTCTGTCAGGCGCTACAACTACAACCTCACCCAGGGTAGACATTTCATTGGCAAGCGCAAATATGCCAGGTGAATGTACGCCATCATCATTGCTTACTAAAATTCTCATTCCTAACTCTCTGGTGATTCCAGCCATCGTACAATAGCTAAATATTGAGCTAGCAATTGCCTGTTTTTCTCCAACGTTGCTTTAAGCTCTGGCTGATCGGTTTTAACTTTTAAATCAGCTTTTTGCTTTGCCATCAAAACCTGCAATGCCACTATTTTCTTACCAAAATTTTGTGGATTGGATTGTACTTGGTAAGCTAATTCATTAGTTGTCATAGCAATGCTTTTCAATTTCTCGCAGCTAAGATGAGAGGGTTGCTTTGGGGGGCAATCTTTTAATGCATTTTGCAAGACTTGCGGATGTGTCTGAAAGTAATGCTCATTCTGAGGTGAGCAAGCAACCAACAACAATGCACAAGCCATGAACAGGTATTTCATTGTTCAACCTCTTGATGTCAACAGATTCTACAAAGTTGTCGATATTATCATTTGTAATTAAGTAACGCCATGCTCTTAGCTTTCTTGCCTGGATCTGGATTTGGGTCGACGCTCGCCCCATGATTTTCCGGAGCTATTTTGTCCTGTCCTGGCTTGAGTTTTTCCAAACTTTGCAGCAGGGGTGAATTTGCCGGCAATTTTTCTGGCAGCTTCTGTTGCAGGGTTTGGACTTAGCGGTAAGGTATGATCCGGTTCAAAATCATCAATAACAATGCGTTCAATACGAAGCTTAAGCAATTTTTCTATATCGCGAAGCTGATAAAATTCATCCGCACTAACTAAAGAAATAGCCTGACCTGAAGCACCTGCACGCCCTGTTCTACCTATACGATGTACATAATCTTCAGCAACCTGGGGTAAATCAAAATTAATAACTAAAGGGAGATCATCAATATCGATGCCTCGGGCAGCAATATCCGTAGCAACCAGGACTTGTACCTTGCCTTTTTTAAAATCACTTAATGCTTTTGTTCGCTGCGCCTGGCTTTTATTACCATGGATTGCAAGCGAGGGAATATCATCCTGACCCAGCAATTTCACTAATTTGTTGGCTCCGTGTTTGGTGCGTGAAAATACCAAAGCCTGTGACCAGTTTTTTTCGCGAATTAAATGACTAAGCAAGGCGGCCTTACGGGCTTTATCAACAGGGTGCAAGCTCTGCTGCACCAAAGTTGTCGCCGCATTACGCGGAGCCACATCAATTTCGACCGGATTCACTAATAATTCTTTCGCCAAGACTCGGATTTCATTAGAGAAAGTTGCAGAAAATAATAAATTCTGGCGTGCACGCGGCAGCAGGGATAGAATTCTTTTAATATCAGGAATAAATCCCATATCAAGCATACGGTCAGCTTCATCTAGAACCAATATTTCTATTTGACTAAAATTAACCGCTTTTTGCTGGTACAAATCGAGAAGTCTGCCTGGAGTTGCCACCAGGATTTCAACTCCTGCGCGAAGTGCCATCATTTGTGGATTAATTTTAACGCCACCAAAAACCACTGCAGTACGAAGCTTGAGGTACTTGCCGTATTGCACGATATTCTCGTGCACTTGTGCCGCTAACTCGCGAGTGGGCGTAAGAATCAATGCCAGGGCATGATTTGATTTGGCTCTCTCTTTTTGCGCTAGAGTATGCAGCATAGGCAGGGTAAATCCTGCCGTTTTCCCAGTTCCAGTTTGCGCAGAAGCTAATAAATCATTTCCCTTTAGTATTGCGGGAATGGCTTGCGCCTGGATAGGGGTAGGCATTTCATAGCCCAGTTCTTGAATAGCAAGCAATAAAGGTTCTGCTAAATGGAGATCAGCAAATTTCATCGGGTATTTCCTCATTAGTGGGGGCTTATATTAAAGCCCAAATTGGCTTGTACATCTCACTATGAAGAAGAAACCCCACTATGACCGATGTTATATCTTTTTCAGATATAGTTTAGATTTACATCAGAACAACTGATAAAAATTCAAGCATTAAAAACTGGTATAGTTTATCACACTATTGCTATCATTGTCACTTTGGTGAATGCTTGTAACAATCTCACAAAATAAGTATAGGTTTATGTTAGATTTTAAAATTATTCGTGATGAGCAACTAGGTAAAGCCTTTATCCAAACTTCCGTTTGCGGTAAATCCTTACTTACTATACCTCAATTGAACAAAAGTACTGCCTTTACTCAGGAAGAACGACGCGAGTTTGGGTTACTTGGCAAATTACCGCATCGAGTTGAAACTCTTGATGAGCAGGTAAAACGCAGCTATCTGCAATATGCAAGTTACACAAATCGCTTGCAGCAAAATATTTATCTCAATAATTTACACGATAAGAATCAAATTTTGTTTTATAAATTAGTAAGTTGCTATTTAGGTGAAATGTTACCGACTATTTATACCCCCATTGTTGGAACTGCGGTAAAACGTTTTAGTCATGAGTACCGTCAGCCACGTGGCTTATACCTTTCTCATTATGATAAAAATCAAATTGATGAAATTTTTAGTAATCGTACTAACCCTGAAATAGATCTTATTGTTGTAACTGATGGTGAGGGTGTGCTGGGCATTGGTGATCAAGGAATTGGCGGAATGGATATTCCAGTTGCCAAGCTTATGGTTTATAGCATTTGCGGCGGCATTGACCCAACACGTACACTGCCTATTTTTCTTGATGTTGGCACTAATAACGAAGTGTTACTTAATGATCCTCTCTATCTTGGTTGTCAACATCCTCGCATAGATACCGAGCAATATGATTCTTTCATTCATACCTTTGTAGACGCAGTACGCCGCCATTTTCCCAATGCCTTTTTACACTGGGAAGATTTGGGCCGCAGCAATGCCAGGCGGGTTTTAGATAAATTTCAAAATGAATTATGCACTTTTAACGATGATATTCAGGGTACTGGCGCTGTTACTTTAGCTGCCTTACTTGCAGCCTGTAAAATCACAGGGAT
>JACCSX010000224.1 GCA_013812775.1 Tatlockia sp.
GAGCATCGAAATTCTTTCTTTTTTAGATTAAATAAAGGTACGGATTTATTAGAAAAAGACGATGAAACAATAGCGGATTCTTACAATCAATTAACCAATCTAAGGAAATTTTCTTATTTCACACAAAATGAGATGCCGAATGTCTTTCCTAAAGAAATAAATCAATATATCAGCGATATCTGTTTTCAATTATGATGAAATCTATCCCCAATGGTCTAATTAACCACTTCCATATCCAAGCAAAATAACCCGCCTTTGATTGCTTATTCATAACTTTTGATAAATAGTTTTTAATTCGCCATTGTTTAACTCTTCTTTAAATTTATCCAGAATTTTCTTATCTGCACCATGTATTTTAACCGCCGCTAATGCCCTGGCTGCTTTAAGCTTTTCATCTCTTGAATTACCAAAATTAAAGGTAAAGCAACAAAATAAGGTATAGGAAGTTTTATACATAGGCTGGCTTGATCTTTTTGGAATGTATTCGAGTAATTCAATTTTGCCTCTGGTTTTCTCATTTAGATTAGATTTATGGATTGGCTTGGAGCTATCTGGCTTTGCTCCTGCTTTCAAAAGGGCTTCAACAATCTCGTTATTACCGCAGCTGGCAGCTAATTGTAAGGGTGTTTGCCCAAAGGCATCCTCTTCTTCGATCAATTGAGGGTGATTTTTCAGCAGTACTTCAATTATGTCTAATTGCCCTGCTTTGACCGCAATATGAACTGGCTGATATTGCATAGGACCCACAGCAGTCGTAGCCACTGCTCCTGCTTTCATGAGCGAATCTATAACCTTGCAATGACCACGTTCAGTAGCTAGGTAGAGAGGTGTTTTGCCATGATTTTTGTCAGTAGGCAAATTTAATGCAAGATTGAGCTCTGCTCCCTTGCTGATAAGATAATCAACAACTTCTGACTGGCCCTCTACTGCAGACCAAAGCAAAGGAGTTTGCCCGCATCCATCCACTTGATCAAGGTATTCAGGATCCTGTTCTATTAGTGCTTTGACAAGATCCAAACGCCCATTTTTTGCCGCAATATGTATAGGTAGATATTTCAAATCACCTGAAGCAACTTTAGTGAGAGCTCCTGCTTTAAGCAATGATTTTACAATTCGATAATGACCGCATTCAGTAGCCCAATACAGAGCTGTTTTATTATCGATTGCGACTACGTCAATCTTTGCGCCCTTGCTGATAAGATAGTCTACAACTTCTAAATTACCTTGTAGTACAGCATTACCTTTTAGTACAGCCAAAAGTAATGGGGTATTTCCCTTCGCATCTTCTTGCTCAAGCAACTCCGGATCATTTTCGATTAGCGCTTTAACTACATCCAATCGCCCAATTTGGGCCGCAATATGAATAGGCTGATATTTCATAGGACCCAAAGCAGTTGTTGCTGCTCCTGCTTTCATAAGCGAGTCTACAATTAAACTATGACCTCGTTCAGTAGCCCAATATAGAGGCGTTTTGCCATGCCCTTTGTCACTAGGATTATTTGTTGCGAGATTCAGCCGCGCACCCTTGCTGATAAGATAATTCAGGACGTCCAAATGGCCCATATATGCAGCCCAAAGTAGAGGGGTCTGCCCATCAAGGTCCACATCGTCAAGCAATGCAAGATCGTCTTCGATGAGTGCTTTTACTATATTCAATCGTCCTTTTTTGGCGGCAATATGAATAGGCTGATAGTTCAAAGGAGCTCCAACTGCTTTGCTGATTGCTCCTGCTTTAAGAAGTGAATTTACAATTTGATAATGACCGCCCTTTATAGCCCAATAGAGAGGCGTTTTAAAAGGATCAGTTATATCGGCATTAATTGAAGCTACATTAGTGGCAGCTCCCTTGCTGAGCAGAAAGTCAACGACTTTTAAATGGCCATTTTTTACAGCCAACAGTAAAGGAGTTTGCCCTTCGTTATCTTTTTGTTCGAGCGACTCAAAGTCATTATCAATAAAAGCTTTGATCAGATTTAATCTACCTAGCGTAGCGGCGATGTGTATAGGATGATATAAGTTGTTGTCTATAACGGTCGTAATTATTGCTCCTGCCTTTATAAGAGACTTTACCACTTCGCAATAACCACTTTTAGTTGCCCAGAAAAGAGGTGTGTAACCATGTACGCTAGAATTTGTGCAGTTTGAAGCAACGTTAAGATTTGCTTTTTTGCCGATAAGATAATTTACAACAGATAAATGTCCATTTGCTGCGGCCCATAATAAAGAAGTTTGGCCCCAGACATCAGTTATTTCTAGAGATTCAGGATCAGAATTGAGAAAAGCTTCAAACAGGTCTAATTTTCCTCCTTGGGCTGCTATATGAATAGGTCTCCATTTGGCCGGAGTGTATTCTTCGCTTAAGGTAGAACCAACTTCTAATAATAAAGATATCTGTTCTACATTTTGATGTAATGCAATAGCCCAATATAAAATGGTTCGATTTTCAGAATCCATTTTTTTAGGATCGATATCATATTTATCCCTTGCATAATATTTTTGCGCTGCCTGATATAAATAGTCTAATACTGCCTGGTTATTAATTTTTTGGGCTAGTAAAAGTAGATCAGTACCGTAATAATCTTTGCTTGCCAACATCTCCAGCGTAATTGGTGTTTCTTTTAAACTTTCAAGATCATTTTCTTTTATTAATGAAAACAATTTTCTTATGGGTATAGATAATTTTCTATAATTAAACTCATAAACTATACGAAATTCGGCATAGTAATTTATATTATTTTCTAATTTAAGTGTTTTTAAGGTCTGCGGAAAATGTTGCTTAAGTTTATTTAACCAGAATAAATTAATTTTACTATCAATTCCCCATTCCCTACCCATCTCAGCGGTTTTTTTTATATCACTGTGAACGGATCGGATAGAGGAAATTGTTTCAGGGCTAAGATAAGAGAATATTTCAAGTAAAATTTCAATTGGCAAATTAAGCATCATGATTGCAAATAGACCATTGTGACCAAAATACAATAATATCATAGAGTTTAACATTCAGTCCATTTTAAAATATGACCTAATAGACTAAGGGGCAAGCCACTTAGTCTATTAGGTCTTTAGAATGTTCTTTTGCTAGTAAGATTTAACAATCACCGGTGTACCTATGCGCATGAAATTTTGGCTAAGCCAACGTGCTGCAGCTGGCTGAACTCTAATGCAGCCATGACTGGCGTTGTAGTTAGGCATCTCATAGGAGCCGTGCACGGCATAATTTTTTGCGAAAAACATGCAATAAGGCATTTTAGCTCCGCCTTTTCCCAATGGGTAACGGCTGGAACGACACCCAGGTCCACCTTTAGAAATTACAGAATAAGATCCTGAAGGTGTTTTGCAAGATCGGCCGACATCTTTACAATATTTTCCACCGCCAACTGCTTTACCTGAACGAATAACCTTGCCATTTGATACTGCTTTCCAGGTCAAAGAGCGGGGATTGAAGATAAAGGCATTTGATGCGAGAACCATTCTTGGACCATTATTATCAATTTCTGATGCGAATGCTGAATTATCCACACCTGTAAATAATATTCCAAGACCTAGTAAAGAAAGATACCCTGACTTACTAAATTTGAGTATGTCCATAATTCATCCATTCTTTAGTATTCCTGAATCTAAATATAGGACAAATTTTGAACAATTCCAGTTTTTATTCCGAAATCCAAAGGTTAGTACCGGATTTTCCAATTAAGAACTGAATAAATTCCTTATGTTTTTCAAGCTCTTGTACTGTAGCCTCAAGGATAGGAGACGCAGATGTTAATAATGCTTCTGGTTGGGTTCTTTTTTGCGCAGCAGCGGCAATCTCGATATTGTCATCGAATAAATTCGCCTGTCCGCCAGTCATCGCAAGATAGACTGAAGCTAGAATTTCCGCATCAAGCAAAGCGCCATGCAAAGAACGGTTTGAATTATCGATTTCATAGCGTTTACATAAGGCATCAAGGCTATTACGCTGTCCAGGATGTTTTTCTCTGGCGAGGGCCAAGGTATCACAGACGGTGCTTAGATCTTTTATTTGCAAAGCCGATTTAATTAGTTTTAATTCCGCATTAAGAAAGCCGACATCAAAGGCGGCATTATGTATTATTAATTCAGCCCCTTTGATAAATTCCAGGAATTCAGCAACAACATCTTTAAATAAGGGCTTATCTTGTAAAAACTCAGAACTTATCCCATGAACCCGAAAAGCCCCTTCATCAACTTTGCGTTGCGGATTGAGGTAAACATGGAAGTGCTTTTTTGTCAGTTTTCTCTCAAAAAGTTCAACACAGCCTATTTCAATGATTCTATGGCCTGATTCATGGCCAATACCGGTTGTTTCTGTATCTAAAACAACTTGTCGCATCGATGCAAACTCCAGGGTTAAGTATTCAAAAGCTCTTCAATCGCTTGATTTGCCAAGGCATCTGCAAGATCATTTTCAGGATGGCCGGAATGACCTTTAATCCAATGCCAGGTAATTTGATGTATTTTTGCTAATTCATCCAGCATTTTCCAGAGATCAGCATTTTTTACCTCTTCTTTTTTTGAATTGCGCCAGCCCTTTTTCTTCCATTGCACCATCCATTCGGTCATCCCTAAGCGCAGGTATTGTGAATCGGTATATAAATCAACCTCTGCTGGACGTTTCAAGGCTTGCAAGGCTTCAATTGCAGCAGTTAATTCCATGCGATTATTAGTAGTATGTGGGGCAGAGCCGTAGAGTTTTTTTTCATGGTCATTGTATCTTAATAAAGCACCCCAGCCCCCAGGGCCAGGATTACCCTTGCATGCACCATCTGTAAAAATTGCAATTTTCATAAAAACAAATCGTAAAAGAGCTTCATAGAAGGGTCAATAGCATACATGGAAAAATCGACAACACCAGCTTTAGTTAAGACTTCTTCATCAATAAAGAAATTTCCAGTTACCTTCTTTGAGGGTTGCGATAAAATCCAATGGGCAGCGTCGGCAACAATCTCTGGTTTTCTACTTGATTGATAAATGGCCTCAGGAAAATTGACTCGGATTGCATCCGTTGCAATCACTGTGAGAGGCCATAATGAATTAACAGCGATACCATCAGGTTTTAACTCTTCAGCTAAGCCAAGAGTGCACATAGACATCCCATATTTGCTAATTGTATAAGCAAGGTGTGGAGCAAACCATCCAGGCTTCATGGATAAGGGCGGCGATAGAGTCAGAATATGTGGATTATCTGATTTCCTTAAGTGTGGAATAGCCGCTCTTGAACAAGCAAAGGTTGCACGTGTATTGACAGCTTGCATCAAATCATAGCGCCTCATGGCTGTTGCTTCAGTGTTGGTCAAGCTTATAGCTGAGGCATTATTAATTAAAATATCTAACTTACCAAAGGTAGCAATTGTTTTTGCAATGGCGTCTTCTATTTGCTCATCATTACGCACATCCACCTGCAAGGCTAAAGCATGGCCGCCCAGGGCTTCAATTTCTTTTGCAACAGAATGAATTGTTCCTTCCAGAGTAGGATGAGGCTTATCAGTCTTTGCGGCGATAACAATAGAGGCTTTTTCACGCGCGAATTTAAGCGCAATTGCTCTGCCAATTCCGCGGCTGCCTCCAGTTATAAACACAACTTTAGACATTTTATCTCCTTAGCTTTTTCTATTAACCGTAAACTGAATTTAGTGCAAAGTCACCCTTTAGAATTTTATCTTTCATTGTTGCAATCTCAGGTCCGAGGTAACGGTCATTTTCATAGGGAGGAAACTGTTGACGAACTTTATCATAGATTTTTTGCAATTTCGGTGAGGTTGTAAAAGGTTTGTGGAATTCCAAACCCTGACAAGCCGCTAAAAACTCAATTGCTAGAATGGTTGCGCAGTTATCTATCATGGCAAATAAACGCAGTGCAGCATTAGTTGACATGGAAACGTGATCCTCTTGATTTGCCGAGGTTGGTATACTATCAACCGAATGAGGATGAGCAAGGGCCTTATTATCGCTTGCACAGGAGGCTGCAGAAATATGGGCAATCATAAAGCCAGAATTTAAACCGCATTCTTTCACCAAAAAGGCAGGCAATCCGCTGATATTTTTATCCATCAATAAAGCAATCCGCCGCTCAGAACTTGCGCCAATCTCTGCAAGGGCAAGGCTTAAATTGTCTGCTGCCATGGCAATAATTTCGCCATGAAAATTACCGCCGGATAAAATGTCAGCCTGCTCTACAAAGATAAGCGGATTATCCGTTACTGAATTAGCTTCAACCTGCAGTGTTTCACCAACAAAGCGCATCTGGTTCAGAATAGCCCCCATAATTTGTGGTTGACATCTTAGGGAATAAGGATCTTGTACACGAATACATTGTTGATGCGATTCGCGAATAGCAGAACCTGTTAATAATTCTCTATACATGGCGGCAACATCGCGTTGGGCCTGGTGTCCACGCACTAAATGAATACGGTCATCAAAGGGAATATCGCTGCCAAAAGCTGCATCAACCGATAAACTTCCTGCTAAAATAGCTGCTTCAAAAAGTGTTTCCGCTTTTAAAAAAGCCTGAATACATAGCGCTGCGGATACTTGCAAACCATTGACTAAGGCCAAGCCTTCTTTGGGAGCGAGTTGTAAGGGTTTAAACCCGGCAATTTTTAATCCTGCTTCAGCAGATAAAATTTTTCCTTTATATCTTACCTCCCCTTCGCCAATCAAAGGTAAAGCAAGATGCGCCAAAGGACTTAAATCACCTGATGCGCCAACAGAACCTTTGGCAGGAATACAGGGATAAATTCCCTTGTTTAAAAACACTAATAAAGCGTCGATTAATTCTTTACTTACCCCGGAAAATCCTTGGGCCAGGCAATTAATTTTAAGTAATAAAATCAGGGATACGAGCTCATCTGAAAGAAGTTCACCAGTACCGCAGGCATGAGATAGGACTAAATTTCGTTGGAGCTGTTTAAGTTTTTCCTCTGAAATTCGCTGGTTTGCTAATGATCCAAAGCCAGTATTAATTCCATAAACAGTTCGTTTTTCTTCTATGACCTTACTCACCATTTCAAAAGAGGCATTTATCAAGGGCAAGGCAGAGGGATCAAGCACACAGGTTTTTTTTTCCACCATAATTAATTTAATGGATTTTAGATCAAGCTGACCGGGAACAATAGTGAACTTTTTAGGCATGTCCTGGACCCCCAATTAACTCCATTGGTAACCATAAATTATTTTCCTTAGCACATTCTTTGGCTAACTCATAACCAGCATCAGCATGGCGCATGACACCAGTCGCTGGATCGTTATGTAAAACCCGGCTTATTCGGGCCGCAGCTTTGTCAGTGCCATCAGCTACAATGACAAGTCCAGCATGTTGCGAAAAGCCCATACCAACACCACCGCCATGGTGAATGCTGACCCAGGTTGCGCCAGATGCGCAATTTAATAAGGCATTTAGCAAAGGCCAGTCAGAGACGGCATCCGAACCATCTATCATTGCTTCAGTCTCCCGATTAGGACTTGCGACTGAGCCCGAGTCGAGGTGGTCGCGGCCAATCACAATAGGCGCTTTTAGCTCTTTATTTTTAACCATTTCATTAAAAGCCAAGGCAAGACGCGCACGATCTTTCAAGCCTACCCAGCAAATTCTCGCTGGTAAGCCTTGAAAAGCGATTTTTTCAGCAGCCAAATCAAGCCAACGTAACAGGTGCTTATCATGTTGCATAAGACTTTTTACTTTTCTATCAGTAGCATAGATATCCTCAGGATCGCCAGATAAGGCTACCCAGCGGAAAGGACCAATCCCCTCACAAAACAAAGGCCGAATAAAGGCAGGAACGAAACCAGGGATAGTAAAGGCTTCTGCAACACCCTCTTCATAGGCCATTTGACGAATATTATTGCCATAATCAAAAACAACAATCCCTTGACTCTGAAAGGCAAGCATCGCTTTGACCTGTTCTGCGATGGATGCTTTTGCTGCTACGACCACTTCCTGTGGAGCGATTTCTCTTAACCGTTTAACTTTTTTTAAAGTCCATCCGCGCGGTAGATAACCATTTAGAGGATCATGAGCAGAAGTTTGATCAGTTACCACATCAGGCCTGATACCTCGCTTTACTAACTCTGGATAGATATCAGCAGCGTTCCCTATAAGACCTACGGATAAGGGTTTTTGTTGTTTGCAAGATTTGGCAATCCAGGCCAATGCCTCGTCAAGATTCTTTGTATATTTATCGAGATAACGGGTTTTTAGCCGTTTTTGCAAGCGCTCAGGGTCACATTCAACAGCAAGCATGGATGCACCGGCCATAGTTGCTGCAAGAGGCTGCGCCCCTCCCATACCGCCAAGGCCCGCAGTTAAAATCCATCGTCCTGTTAAATCACCGCCAAAATGCTGTTTGGCACAGGAAATAAAGGTTTCATAGGTGCCCTGAACAATCCCTTGCGAACCAATATAAATCCAGGAGCCAGCAGTCATTTGACCGTACATCATCAAGCCTTTTTTATCGAGCTCGTTAAAATGCTCCCAGGTCGCCCATCGCGGGACTAAATTTGAATTCGCAATTAATACTCGTGGTGCATCTTCCTGGGTGGTGAATACACCGACAGGTTTGCCAGATTGAATGATTAAGGTTTGATTTGATTCAAGTTCTTTCAGAACTTCAACGATTTTATCAAAAGACTGCCAATTTCGTGCAGCACGGCCGAGACCGCCATAAACAACTAAGGATTCAGGATTTTCTGCGACTTCAGGATCAAGATTATTACAAAGCATTCTAAGAGCCGCTTCACATAACCAATTTTTTGCTTCCAGTTTATTACCATGCCTGGCTTTTATAATTCGTTGATTAGTCTTAAGAATTGCCACCGTCGCTCCCTGCTCAGACTCTATGGATTATCATACACCAGTCGATTCAACTCACCAAAAAAATATGATTTTGCATAATGTCTGTTTAATTAATGCACAGCTATGATATACTACGCCTATACTAATCGGTAATTGGATGTTTATTGTGCATAATGATCAACATGAACTCTTGTCTCACCCCCCCTCTTTACGTGTTTTCTTTGCAACAGAAATGTGGGAAAGATATGGCTTTTATGTCGTTCAGTCCTTGCTGGCATTGTATCTGGCACTTTTTTTTAAATGGCCAGATAAGGAAATTTATGCTTTAGTTGGCTCCTTTACAGCGCTTACCTACCTTTCTCCGGTAATTGGCGGCTTTATCGCGGATCATTTACTAGGTCAAAAAAGAGCAATTTTGACAGGTGCAGTTTTTTTATTTTTTAGTTACCTGGCCCTGACAATGGCCACGAATGATGGCAATCTGTCAGCGGCTTTGGCAGGGGTTGCTGTTGGGACTGGTTTACTGAAACCCAATATTTCTTCCCTGCTGGGTAATGAATATCCAGTCGGCTCTGCGAAACGTGAGCGTGGTTTTACCATTTTTTATATGGGAATAACCACAGGTATTATTTTGGGAACCACCTTGCCTTCTTTGCTTTCTACTCATTTTGGTTGGTCATTTTCATTCATTTCTGCAGCTTTTGGTATGATCATCGCTTTTTCAGTCTTTGCCTTTGGTGCCTATCATTACAAAATTGCTGATTATCATCCCAATCAATTTAAACTTTTAAAGGCTTTCAAAGCGCTGCTGTTGATGATTGGTTTATGGTTAATGTGTTTTTATATCCTTAACAATCCGATTTTTGCTAAAAAAGCCTTTACCGTTGTTGTTTTTCTATCCTTGGCTTATTTAGTTTATTCGATCAAAAGAGAGTCTCCAGTACAAGCAAGACAAAATGTAGTGATAGGCTTGCTCTGTATTATCTCAGTTATGTTTTGGGCCTTCTATTTTCAAATGTTTATGTCTTTAACCTTATTTATCTCAAGAGTTGTGGACCCGCAGCTATTTGGTATTAATTTCCCTCCTCCTTATTATGTCAGTATTCAAAGTTTCGGAATGATTGTTTTTGGATACTTACTGTCCCGTTGCAAAGGACGTTTATCAATCGTGCAAAGTGGGATACGAACAGCAAACAAATTCATGCTGGCAATGGTTTTTATGTGCCTTGCTTATGCTTTGATTACCCTTATCTGTTACTCTAGCCAAGGTTCATCAGCATTATTAGTACCGCTGTTATTTATTCCCACTTATTTGTTGATTTCTATTGCTGAACTTTTATTGTCGCCGGTCGGCCTGTCAGCTATAACAGTGCTTGCAAGCCGAAAAAAGGTAAGTACGATGATGGGTATATTTTTTGTTTCCCTTGGAATCGGTGGCTACCTCTCAGGAAAATTAGCGTCTTTGACTGCTGTAGATTCCAAACATATGTCCATTATTGAATTAAAAGCACATTATACTCATTCCTTTACAACGCTCTTATGTATTTTAATGGTTGCTACGGTTGGTTGTTTTATTTTGAATTATATTATCAAAATGCTCCTGGTGCGTAATAAGAAACCCAAGGCACTTTCTCATCAGGAACGCAACGAGTCTGAACTTGAACTTCCATGTCCAGTTGAGGCTAATTAAGAAGCAAGGATTCCACGGATAAGCTGTAGAACGTAGAAAATGTCAGCATCAAGGTATCATTATTTTACATCCTCTAAGAATTCTTTGAGAGTTTGAATAATTACTGTTATCATCCATCCCCTTTAAAATGAGATTTTCTTTAATTTATGTCAGATCAACAATTGCTTTTAAAACAACTACAAAAATCACTCGATGATATTCACGCAAATGAAGTTGTAGTTATTAATGTCAGAGAACACACCTCTGTAACCGATTACATGATTATCTGTAGTGGCCGATCATCACGTCATGTTAAAGCAATTGCTGAGACTGTGGCTGAGCAAATGAAAGCCGCAGGCTTAGCTCCTTTAAGCCTTAATGGTCTTGAAGGCGGTGAATGGGCATTAATTGACTTTGGTGATTTTGTTTTGCATGTCATGCAGCCTGATAGCCGTGCATTCTATAACCTTGAAGGCCTTTGGCAAACCACCTCAGACAGCTAAGTTATGTTAAAAATTACCTTGGTTAGTTGTGGTAATAAAATGCCATCATGGGTCAATGAAGGGACATTAGAATTTTCCAAGCGTTTGCAAGACTACGCGAGCTTTAACCTGATTGAAATTCCTCTCATCAAGCGTGGCAAATCGAGTGATCTAAGCCGTATTCTTGAGAAAGAAGCAGCCTTAATGGCTGCCGCCATTCCGAGCGGTGCTCGTATTATTGCCCTGGAGATCGGTGGGGATTCCTTTAGTTCTGAAAAATTAGCGGCAAAACTCGAACAATTACAGCAAATCAGCTCTCATCTCTGTTTTTTGATTGGTGGCCCTGAAGGGTTAGCACCAGCCCTTATTGCCCGCGCCCATGAACGTTGGTCATTATCGCAATTAACGCTTCCTCATCCTTTGGTTCGTATAGTTTTAATGGAAACACTTTATCGATCATGGTCAATTATAAATAATCACCCTTATCACAAGTGAAGATTTAAGCTAAGATGTCCCCTGCTTTCTCTATACCTATTCTGATACTAAGACGAAGATGCGATATAACTATTCTGTAAAAAATGATCGAGAATCAAGATTAGATCTTTTTCGATTAAATTTACTTGTTGTGCTGATCATTTTTTTATCCTCAGTTCTCATTCTGCGTTTAGCCTATTTACAAATATCACAGTTTAAGCGCTATAAAACCTTATCCTTAAATAATCAAATGAGCATCATCCCTATTGCTCCGCCTCGCGGCATTATCCTCGATAGAAATGGCGTGATCTTGGCTGATAACATACCAGTCTATGTGCTTGAAATTATTCCAGAGCATATGCAAAACATTCAACAAATGCTTAAAAAATTACAGACGCTGCTCCCGTCAATAACCGAGGAAGACATTGATAACTTCAATCGTGCTCGTAAACAAAACCGTTCTTTTGTACCAATCCCCTTCAAGCTGAAATTGACACAGGAAGAGGTAGCCATTTTTGCCAGTAATCAATATCAGTTTCCAGGCGTAAGTATAAAAGCCAGATTGATGCGTTATTATCCTCTTAGTGATCTAACCGCTCATTTTTTGGGATATGTAGGACGGATTAATATTCCTGAATTACGTCAGGTTGACCCAACTAATTATCGCGCCACCAATTTTATTGGAAAGTCAGGCATTGAAAAATATTATGAAAATATCCTGCATGGCGTGGTAGGTTACCAACAAGTTGAAACGGATGTCAGCGGCCGTACCATTAGAGTTGTTAATAAACAAAATCCTGTATCGGGAGAAAAACTCTATTTGACTATCGATTCCCGATTGCAGCAAACAGCTTATCTGGCCATGAAAGATAAACGTGGCGCTGTAGTTGTAATGAGTACTCATGGAGGTGAGATTTTGGCTATGGTGTCGGCACCAAGCTTCGATCCGAATGCCTTTGTGAATGGTATTAGCGCTGATGATTATAAGACCTTAGCCACAGCGCCGGATCGGCCTCTTTATAATCGCGCAGTAAGAGGTTTATATCCTCCTGCTTCAACCATCAAACCTTTCATGGGACTTGCCGGCCTTGAAAAAGGGGTTATCGATACTAAATTTTCTATCTATGATCCAGGCTGGTTCAAATTGCCAGGTGTGAGTCATGCTTATCGTGATTGGAAAAAATCCGGGCATGGAATGATCAATTTAAAACGAGCAATTACTGTCTCCTGTGATACTTATTTTTATAATTTAGGTCATAAAATGGGCATTAACGCTATTGAAGACATGTTGTCTAAGTTTGGTTTTGGCCAACTCACCCACGTTGATCTTAATGAAGAGGCAGCAGGCATTCTCCCCAACAAACTGTGGAAAAGGCAGGCAAAGGGCGTGTCCTGGTATCCGGGGGATACGGTTATTACTTCGATTGGCCAAGGTTTCATGCTAGTTTCCCCGCTGCAATTAGCAAATGCTACTGCCTCTTTAAGTCAAAAAGGTAGGCGTTTCAGACCTCATTTCCTCAAGAAATCAGTTCAGAGTGATAATGAAGAAAGCCACGAATTGCAAGCACTTGAAGAATATCCAATGCGACTTAAGGATGATAATTATTGGACTATTATTGCAGAAGCTATGCGCGAAGTTATCACTTCCAATGAAGGCACTGGTTATCGGTTTGGTCGCACAACTCCCTATACAGTTGCTGCTAAAACAGGAACTGCACAGGTATTTGGCGGTAAGCAATACGAAAGAATACGCAAAATACGTTACGAAGATATTCCTGAATATTTGCGTGATCATTCGCTCATTATTGCCTTTGCTCCAGTTGAAAACCCTGAAATAGCAATTGCGGTGATGGTAGAAAATGATCTTTCAGCATCCAATGTGGCTCGCAAAGTGATGGATGCCTATTTTGAACTTAAGAAAAGTGAAGTTAAATGAAAGCACATTCTTTACGACCTGTTTATCGATTTACAGTTAAATCAATCCACGTTGATTTGCCTCTACTTGGTCTGCTTTTAGCCCTGGTGGCTTTTGGTATGCTGGTTCTATACTCCGCTTCGAATCAAAATTTATCGATGGTTCTTCGGCAATCCATGCGTCTTGTATTTGCCTTGGCCATCATGATGATTTTTGCAATTATACCGCCCCATAAGTATAAGATTTGGACACCCTGGATCTATGGCATTGGTTTAGCCTTACTTATTGCCGTTATGCTGATGGGAAAAATTGGTAAAGGCGCCCAGCGCTGGCTTGAACTTGGGCTTTTCCGTTTCCAGCCTTCTGAAATTATGAAATTAGCTATTCCTATGATGGCTGCTTGGTATTTTGATCGAAAACCCTTACCTATTGATCTTAAATCACTTGCCATCGCTTCAATCATGATCTTTGTGCCTGCTCTTTTAATCGCTAAACAACCTGATTTAGGGACCGCTATCATGGTTGTTGCCTCTGGTTTATCTGTCATTTTTTTAGCTGGAATACGCATGCGCATTCTACTTGCTATCGTCATGATGATTGCCCTGGCTGCACCTTTACTTTGGCATGTCATGCATGATTATCAAAAGCAACGAATTTACACTCTGCTCAATCCTGAAAAAGATCCGCTAGGTGCTGGTTATCATATTATTCAATCTAAAATTGCGATTGGCTCAGGTGGTGCTTTTGGCAAAGGGTGGTTGGAAGGTAGTCAATCCCATTTAAATTTTTTACCCGAACATGCTACTGACTTTATTTTTGCGGTAAGCGGTGAAGAATTTGGTTTTGTGGGTTCCTCTATTCTAATCGCCTTTATTATTTTGATTTCACTACGCGGCCTTCATATCGCAAGACATGCGCAAACCAGTTTTACCCGATTATTGGCTGCCAGTCTGGCTATGACCTTTTTCCTTTCAGCTTTTGTTAATATTTCTATGGTTATGGGCATATTGCCGGTAGTAGGCATTCCCCTGCCATTGGTAAGTTATGGGGGGACCGCGATGGTTACCTTCCTGGCAGGATTTGGCATTTTAATGTCAATTAGCTCACATCGAATTTTGTTTAATAATTTGTCATATTATCGAAATTATTAAGGTCATTATTCAACTGCGGTGATCTCCCAGCCCTGATTGAGCAGCGCTGCAACTGGTGCATAAGAGCGTCGATGGATTGCACAAGCCCCAATTGCATTGAGTGCATTACGGTGCTGCAAAGTTGGGTAACCTTTGTGTAGAGCAAACCCATAACCTGGATAAAGCAAATCCATTTCCTCCATCTCTTTGTCACGTAGAACCTTCGCTAAAATTGATGCAGCACCAATTTCATTGATTAAACTATCCCCTTTTATAATTGCTCGACAAGAAACAGCAACCTTAGGAATATACAAACCATCAATCAATGCTTCATCAGGTTGAATTGATAAAGACTCAATTGCTCGCTTCATCGCCAATAAAGTTGCATGGTGTATGTTTAAACGATCAATTTCTTCAACTTCAGCGCGTCCATAGGCAAAGCATAGTGCTTCCTTTTTTATTATCTCTGCTAATTTTTCACGTTTTGCTGGGGTTAATAGCTTTGAATCCCTTACACCCTCAATGGGTTTCTTAAGAATTACCGCAGCTGTTATAACCGGACCAGCTAAAGGTCCACGCCCAACTTCATCGACTCCAGCGATGTATTTATCCATAAACTTTTGTCCCAGGCATCTTATTATTTTTTTTGAAAAGCGATAATACCTATTTAAAATTGATTTATCATCAAGAAAATGAGATCATGCGCGCAAATTCTTACCAGTTTTATCCTATGTCTATTCTAAAATGTGCAGTAATCGGGGTTGGTTATTTGGGTCGCTTTCACGCGCAAAAATACTTAAGCCTGGCAAATGCTGAATTAGTGGCTGTTTGCGATATAAATGCTGAGGCCTGCGAAGCAGTATCCAGAGAGCTTAACGTCCCAGCCTTTTTTGACTATAAAGATTTATTTGGCAAAGTGGATGCCATTAGTATTGCTGCTACAACAAGCAAGCATTATGAAATCGCCAAAGCGTTTATTCAGCAAGGCATTCATGTTCTGATTGAAAAGCCTATCACTGAAACTGTTGCCCAAGCCGATGAATTAATTGCGCTTGCAAAACAGCATCAGACAAAGCTTATGGTTGGTCATTTAGAACGCTTTAATTCTGCTCGTTTAGCGCTTGACGAATACCTCGAACATCCCTTGTTTATCGAATCACAACGTCTGGCTTCATTTAATCCACGGGGAACTGATGTTAATGTTATTCTTGATTTAATGATTCATGATATTGATTTAATTCACACTATTGTTAACAGCCCTATAACTAACATTGACGCGCATGGCGCTCCGGTTTTATCGCAATCAATTGATATTGCCAATGCCAGAATTACCTTTGAAAACCATTGTGTTGCGAATGTTACTGCGAGTCGTGTCAGTTTCAAAACTGAACGAAAAACTCGTATTTTTCAACCAAATTCCTACATTTCAATTGACTATCAAAACAAACAGTTTGCTGTCTTTCAAAAAGGTGAAGGTGAAATGTTTCCAGGAATCCCTGAAATTACCCGCCATCAATCTGTCTTTGAAAAAGGCGATGCCCTGCTAGAAGAAATTAAAGCCTTCCTAAACTGCATCGAAGATAATTTAACGCCCTTAGTGACAGGCGAGGAAGGACGAGATGCACTCTCGACCGCTGCTAAAATTACTAGCTTAATTGATAGTAACCTGATTATTCGCAATGCCAGAGACTAAACGAATTGTAATTGTCGCAGGTGAAGAATCAGGAGACATCCATGCTGCTTCTTTTGTACGTCTGTTAAAAGCTGATAATAAAAATTTTGAATTCTCTGGTATTGGTGGCAGACATATGCAAGAAGCTGGTGTTTTGTTAATCAGTGATTTGGCACGCTATGGAGTGACTGGTTTCACTGCCGTATTTCGGCATCTTCGTGTTATTCGTCAGGCATTTTACGCTATTAAATCCCATTTGGAAAAAACCAAACCTGACTTGTTAATATTGGTTGATTATCCAGGATTCAATTTACGACTGGCCAAAGTTGCTAAAAAAATGGGAATTCGCATCCTATATTACATAAGCCCACAGATTTGGGCCTGGAAAGCAAAACGTATTGAAACCATCCGGGCCTGTATTGATAGAATGGCAGTTATCCTTCCCTTTGAAAAAAAAATTTATGAACAGGCCAATGTCCCTGTCTCCTTTGTGGGTCATCCTCTTGTAGAAAAAATAAACCACTGCGATGATGTTCAAAATGCGCGGATTACATTGGAATTACCTATAGATAAACGCCTGGTTGCTATGTTGCCAGGGAGTCGAATAAATGAAATCGAAAAACACATGCCCGTGTTGGTTGCAACAGCAGAAAAACTTTCTCAGCAAATTGACGGTCTGCATTTTGTTATACCAATAGCCGGCACAATTGACTCAGCAAAAATTAAACGATATTTTGCTAAATCATCCGTGAACATCTCTTTCATACAGGGAAAAGCGACTGACGTTGTTGCCTGCAGCGATTGTGCTGTAGTTGCCTCAGGAACCGCCTCTTTGGAATGTGCTCTGCTAGAGATACCCATGTGCATTATCTATAAAGCGTCAAAACTCAGTTATCATATTGTAATGAAAGTCATTAAAGTAAAATATCTGGGCTTATGCAATCTTTTGCGAAATGAAATGGTTGTACCAGAGCTTCTGCAGGATGATTGCAATCCAATTGAATTAACCCGTGCCTTAAATGATTTACTCACCAATCAAGAAACCATTAGTCGCATGCAAAAGAGACTTAAAAACATCAAGCTCTCCCTATCCTCGGAACAGGCTGACTGCTCGATTGCTGAGCTTATACAAACTGAACTGAAATAAGAAAAAAACTCAATTCATTAAGATCCAAAATTTTAAAATGCCCATTATTTTACTAAGGTGCTGATTTTATCAAAGAAATTGTAGATTATCATTTTTCCTTGAGGTAGAATTAATTTGCTTTCATATGATTTGAAAGCTTTTGGAATAGATTGATTTAACTAGAATAAGGAAGTTACGATGAATGTCATTGATACACAAATCTCCGCTCAAACCATCAAGCAGGATCAAGGCCTACAAGATTTAGTTTACGGATTAGTTACACGGTTTCTCGCAGATAATAAAGGCAAATCCATTGATGATTTATATGACATGATTCTTTCTGAGGTAGAACCGCCACTCTTACAAGCTGTTATGGAAAAGAGACGTGGTAATCAGCTACAAGCAGCAAGAATGCTTGGAATAAGCCGTGGTACTATCAGAAAAAAATTACAACGCTACTTTGGAACAAAATATTTCCGTTTGACAGACGAATAATTTGTTGACGTATCATTTTTGTGAAATCTTACAAAAGCTCTTCTTATATCCTCGCATATGCGGGGATTTTTTTTAGTGATTCTAATGGGTCCTTATGATTGCCAAGAAAAAAGGGATTATTCTTTTAATAGTTGTCACGGTCATGATGGTAGCGATTGGATTTTCTCTTAAACCTATCGCGCAACCCCAGGACTACCATCGCTTTGTCGATCAAAGGAGCTGGCAAGGAATTCCTAATGCGTCGAATGTGCTATCGAATCTCCCCTTTGCTATGGCTGGAGTTTGGGGGTTAGTTCTTTTATTTTCTTCAGGCAAGATCCAGTTCAATGATAGACGTGAACGTTGGCCATGGGTTCTTGTTGCAATAGGTCTGATTCTAACGGCCTTTGGTTCAAGCTATTACCATTTAGCACCCGACAACGCCCGCCTGTTCTGGGATCGTTTGCCAATGACGCTTATTTTTATGTCCTTTGTTGCAGCTTTGCTATGTGAAAGGATTAACATTAATTTGGGCTTGTGGTTATTACCCTTGCTCCTATGTATCGGCTTTTACAGTGTTTGGTACTGGTATTCAACTGAACTTCGAGGACAAGGCGATCTACGTTTATATGCTGCCGTGCAACTTTATCCATTAGCGGCGGCGCTAGTGCTCTTATCGCTGCCCTCACCTTATAACAAAACTCACGATCTTGCCATTATTGCCGGGTTTTATGTACTTGCAAAGTTATTTGAAATTTTTGATAAGCAAATATACGAATTCAGCGACCATATTGTTAGTGGACATTGCTTAAAACATTTGGCCGCGGCGATGGCGGGATTTTGGTTAGTGCGGATGATATGGAAACGCAAGACTATTATGAGAGATAGCAGATGAAGGTTTCATTTAAATGGTTATTAGCGGTTGGTGTTTTTATTGTCCTGATTGCGATTGTTACAAATTTCATATCCAGAAATTTTAATTCCAGTGGTCCGGCACGCTCGGCTTTCGCTGGTCGATTACCTGGCATCCAAGACGGAAACAAACGCCGTTTTCAATTTTTTTACGCAACTAAACGCGCCAATAATGAAGATAGTTTTAAGGGTCAAGGGTCTAAGTTGGGAGCAGAAATTCATAAAGGCACCTTTGATGTGCGCATTTCGCCTTATTTGCCAATTGAACCCTGGGTTTGGTTTAACCCAGATTATATGGAATGGGCGGGTAGAAATCAGCTTTCCAAAGATGAATTTTCAACAAAACTTCGCGAGGCCGTACAAGCCTCGCCACATAAATCGGTCCTTGTTGTCGTTTGGGGTTTCAGAGATTGGTTTCAGTCTGCAGCGCTCAAGACCGCTTATACGGCCTATGTGCTGGATTTAAATACACCAGTATTACTCTTTGATTGGCCGGGAAATCAAGGCGGAGGGCCTGGAGGTTATAATGCTGC
>JACCSX010000110.1 GCA_013812775.1 Tatlockia sp.
TTTCATCGCATTAAGCTAATGATTAAACATGGATAAAAATGCCGAGCTCTTTTATAAGGGTGCAAAAAAATTAGGATTGACTGTAAATTTCCATGCTGATTTGGGCTTTCTGGAAATTGTTATTGGCAGCAAGCATTATTATTTTTTGCGGACTCTAACGCCACTGAATGAAGGAGCCAGCATTTTTATTTGCAAAAACAAGTTTAAAGCCAATCAACTTCTTTTGAAAGCAGGTTTTCCAGTACCGAAAGCGGTTGCCTTTTCTAAAAATGAGATCTCAGAATTTGCCTTAGCGCATTTTATTAAAACACTGCGCTTTCCCTTAGTTGCAAAACCAATGGAAAATGGCGGTCGTGGGACAGATGTGCTTTGTAATATTAAAGACCTTTCTACTCTGCAAAAACAGGTGGACACCATTTTTAAAAAATTTAACTATGTGCAAATAGAGGAGTTTCATAAAAGTCCAAAAGAATACCGTGTCTTAGTTTTTAAAAATCAGGTCATTGGGGTAGTAGAGCGTTTTTCTGCCAGTGTTGTAGGGGATGGAACACACACTATTGCCGAATTAATAGCCATTGCTAATGAAAAAAGAGAAGTTTTAGCTAAGCATTTAACAATTTCACCACTAATCCATGATCTGGAATACGAACAATGTTTACAGGAACAAGGGCTCTCTTTAAAAAGCGTGATCCCTCAGGGAAAAAAAATTCAACTATGCCATACGGTGAACACAGGGCGCGGTGGCGATATTTTATCTCTTGGCAAAAAAATTCACCCTGCAAATGCCGCGCTTTTATGCGCCGCCCTGAGAGAAACGGGGTTAGTATATGGAGGCTTTGATGTCCTCTGCGAAGACATCCATTTATCCTTTAGCCAATCAAAATGGATGATTATCGAAATCAACCATAATCCTGATCTAACGATTCATGAAATACCTAATCAAGGTATTAGAGTAAATGTCATTAATAAAATTTTAGGGGAATTAATTTGGCGGCACCCTTTGTCATACCTCTTACATTTAGCTGGTAAATTATATCGGTCTAAAATCATCAAAGCAGGATTGCTTATTTTGGTTTTATATCTGGTATTGCTTAACTTTTAGGTGGAAATCCCTTAATTAATGGTAATCCTCATTTTTAAACCGAGATAAAGTAGACAAAATATTGACAATAAACAGAATTTGTAAGCTAATCTAAGAAAAACCCTGTGGCTGTAAACAATGCAAGTTCAAGATGATATCAAACTACCAAATACTTTGACTCCCTTTGTTTGGCACTATTTAAAAGATAAAAAATGGTATTTGGCTGGATTTATTTCGACCGCTCTTGTCTGGTCTATAGAAATGTCCCTAAGTCCTTATTTGCTAAAAGTTATTATTGATACGGTCATTCGCTTTTCAACCGATGAAACCAAAATGATATCCGCACTTATCCTCCCTGCAACTGTCTATGCTTCGATGTCTATTATTATAAATTTGAATTTTCGTTTATATGAATACGTTAATTTACAATTATATCCATATATTAGAGCCTCTGTTGAGAGGGATGTTATATGCTATTTACTGCACCATTCACATAGATTTTTTCAAAATACTTTTGCTGGCACTTTGACCAAAAAAATTGCTGATCTAATGGAAAATATTGAACCTTTAATTAGCATACCCAATGAATGGTTCTACCCGAGGCTTTTTGCAGCCATCATTGCCTGCGGAACCTTATATCATGTAGTTCATCCCCTATTTAGCATGATCTTATTTTTTTGGGCTCTTTTATTTGTTTTCCTTTCTTATATAGCATCAAAAGGTGCTGAGCGTTATTCAAGAATATTTTCTGAAAATATATCCGAACTTTCAGGGTCGGTTTCAGATAGCGTTTCAAATGTCATGAGCACCAAGCTATTTGATAACATCTCTCATGAGGTATCGAATATTGATACTATCCTTAGCCGTGTCGTAAAAAGTGACCGGGATTTGTCTTGGTATAATTTGAAAATCAATTTTTTACAAGGACTTGGTGGATCGGTTTTGATTATTTCCATGCTTATTGCCTTGATTTACGGCCTTAGGATGGGATGGGTGAGTGCAGGAGATTTTGCCTTGGTGTTAACCTTATCCATTACCTTTATGTGGGGAATTCATGATATGGGTAAACAGATGCAACGTTATTCTAAAGTAGTTGGTACCTGCAACCAAGCCCTAAGCATTATTAAGCAGCCCCATGAAATTACTAATAGGCCCAATGCACAACCTCTGCAGGTTACAAAAGGTAAGCTTTCATTTGATGACGTTTCGTTCCATTATGAGAATAATTACCCCCTTTTTAAAAATCTTAGTGTAACAATAAATCCCGGTGAAAAGGTTGGATTGGTTGGATATTCTGGTGGGGGGAAATCGACTTTCATCAAATTAATGTTACGCCTCATGGAAATACAATCAGGCCAAATTTTAATTGATAATCAAGATATTAAAGAGGTTACTAAAGGCTCTTTAAGACGGCAAATAGGAACCATTCCCCAAGATCCCGAATTATTTCATAGGTCTATCCTAGAAAACATTAAGTTTGCCCGGGTTAGTGCTTCAGAAGAAGAGGTCATTGACGCTTCAAAAAAAGCACGATGCCATGACTTTATTATGGATTTACCAGAACAATACCAATCATTAGTCGGGGAACGTGGTGTTAAGTTATCTGGTGGCCAAAAACAGCGAATTGCCATAGCAAGAGCCTTTCTTAAAAATGCCCCTATTCTACTTTTGGATGAAGCAACCTCCGCCCTTGACTCTCTCACTGAAAACGAAATTCATGAAGCGCTTCATGAAGTCATGACTAATAAAACTACGATTGTTATCGCACACCGCTTATCCACACTAAAAGATATGGATAGAATATTAGTCTTTGTTAAGGGTGAAATTGTTGAGGATGGCTCATTAGAGAATTTATTGAAAAATCCAAAGGGCCATTTTTATAAGCTCTGGCAAATGCAAGCTGAGGGGTTTATTCCTCCCATTGTGGCATAATAATAAGACCAATGAGCTTCAAAAACTCCGAAATTATTTCTATCCAAAAATGCTCCTCTTTTTATTTAATTAATGGTAACTACCTGAGAAAACAATGAATTACAAAGTAGAACAAATTTCATCTGAAATCGCTGAAAACTTATGTAGGACAATCACCGCCGATTTACCGGAATATTTCGGTTTACCGGAGTGCAATGAGCATTATATCTTAGGAGTTGGCTCGCGGATTAATTTTGCAGCAAGGGTCGAAGAACAATATGTTGGTCTTTTAAGCCTTGATTTCCCCTATCCTGAAAACTCTAACCTTTATTGGATGGGCGTTTTGCGTATATTTCAAGGCCATAATATAGGTTATTCATTAATAAAAGAGGCGATACATTATGCAAAACAACAGGGTGCCACAACCATGTCTGTTGAGACCCTTGCGCCAGTAGAGTCTGATGAAAATTATTTAAAAACCTATGAATTTTATAAAAATAATGGGTTTAATCCCCTTCTGAATTTAAAACCTGCTGGCTATGAGTGGAGCATGGTCTATATGGTCTTAAATTTAAATCGATTTAAACCTCGGTTAAAAAGTGACAGGATTAACATCAGGTTATTTGTTGCAGAGGACATTCCTCTTTTAGTCAGTAGTTTTGCTAAACATAATTGGCCAAAACCAAAGGCTACTTTTGACTCCTATCATCAAGAGCAAGAAAATAAAGAACGAATGATTTGGTTGGCTTTTTATGAAGGTGAGTTTGCTGGTTATATTACTTTAAGATGGAGTTCTTTATATCCTGCATTTAAACAAAAAAACATTCCTGAAATTATGGACCTAAATGTTCTTCCTCCATACCGTAATAAGGGCATAGCTACTACTATGCTAGGTATTGCTGAACAGGAGGCTAGTAAATTTTGTGAGTTTGTAGGGCTTGGTGTCGGTCTTTATGATGGCTATGGTAGCGCTCAAAAACTTTACATAGCACGAGAATATAAACCTGACGGGTTAGGAATTACTTATGACTACAAACGAGTTGCCTATGCAGATCAAGTCTGTCTCGATGACGATTTAATATTATGGTTTACAAAACAATTGAAAAATCCCGCTAAGGCAGAAAAATGAAGTGTGGCATGATGAAAAATTTACATTATTTATCCCTGTGATTCCAGGAGTGCCTTTTTTAGCTCTTTGATACTATCTTCCATAGACATTTTTTTTAAAACGCTAGCGGTTAAACAGCCAAAAGATAAAAATTAAAATTAAGCTAATTATTATACAAGTTGTAATGGGGAAGTAAAAAGTAAAATGACCTTTGCGGATTAAAATATCGCCAGGTAAACGGCCTAATCCAATTTTTTTAATAATGGGCCAAGATAATCCTATTATGATAATTAGTATTCCAAATATGATCAGTAATTTTTGCATGTGCATTCCACAAGTTGTTTGGCTATTTTATTCTGTACTTTTAAAATATTAATTACAAATAAATGCGAGAAATGCTTATATTTTTTTCCAAAAGTATAATTATTGCATTACTATAGGCTTCTTAAATGGTTTGGATTGCATAAGGGTTCCTATGATTGATTCACCCCTACATCCTCTGCTGCAGCCTTATGTAAAAAGCATCGACATTGTGGATTCAGGACAATCAACTGATTTTTATAAAGTGTATCCTGGCCTCTCAATCGTTATGGGATTTCAATTTCATGGTTCTATCGCCTTTAGATCGGAAGAGGATAAAGTCATCCCCCTCAAGCAGAGCGGAATTACCGGATTATTAACTAATTATCGTAGTTTCCAAAGCTGTAGTCCTTTTACTAAAACAATACTGATTAAAGTTTATCCTTGGGCGATTAACTCATTATTTAATGAATCAGCCAATCTATTTACTAATCAGTCACTGGGCTTGGCTGATCTGATAAATGAGCAGGTCGTTAATCTCGTTGAGGAAAAAATCCATGAAACTCAAGAGTTGAAGGCGTTGGCTAAGCTTATTCAAGAATTTCTGATTCAGTTATATCAAAGCAATAATCATAAATTTTCGCCGCCCCAACGGATTATACATATTGCCCAGAATCTGATTGATAATCCATCACAAGAATCCATACAGGACTTAGCAAGGCATTATGGCTACAGTCCACGCAGTCTTGAACGGTATTTTCAAACCCACATAGGCTTGAGCCCTAAAAAATATATGCGGATTTCACGCTTCCAAAAAGTTTTAGAAAAGATACAAAAAGGAGGCTCTTGGGCTAGTGTTGCGGAACAGTTTAATTATTATGACCAATCACATTTTATTAAGGACTTTCAGCAATTTACAGGCGAGACCCCAGAGTTTTTTTCAATTAAAAGTTCCTAATAATTGTCGCTTTTTTACAATACTTTTTAGCCAGGCATCCCTATAATCAAGCGAAATTTCAAGCTTTTTAATGTGGAGAAAATAATGCAGCTAACACCAAAATTTAATTTTTATACAACTATTCATAAAGCAATTAGAAAAGAAATTTTCTCACTTTGTGTTTTGGCAGGACAAATTGATTTTAATGATCCAAAAGAAACAGAGTCCTTTGGAGAAAAATTGGATGTCTTATTCCTTCTCTTAAGAGAGCATTCAAGGCATGAAGAGACTTTTATTCATCCCCTGCTATTGGAAAAAAATGGGGTCGAATTTGAATTAGTTAACAAAGAGCATCGAGAATTAGAAGATGCTCTAGCAACCTTGGAACAATTATTTACACACCTTAAGGCGCAGGAAAACAAAACTTCTTGTTTTGAATTAGCTCAAAATTTTTATTTAGAACTTTGTCAGTTTGCCAGTCATTATTTAGTACATTTATATTTTGAAGAAACACAGCTAATGCAAACCTTAACTGATAATTATGAGTTATCTGAATTAGATGCTGCGATGGAAAGCTTTAAAAAAGCACAATCTTTAGACGAAGCCTTAGCATCCTTTACCCTTATCTTTGCTTCGATTAATCCAGATGAATCTCTGTGTATGTTAACTACAATACAGCAATCTTTCCCACCTGAATTATTTAATAAAGTATACCAGCTGGCAAAAAGCACTATGTCTAAGGAAAATTGGAGGAAAATAGAAACTCAGTTCAGTTTCACGCAACTCTCAGGCTGAATGTTCTAACAATTGGCAATATTCTTCAAATAAATGCTTCACTTGCTCTGGATTATCAATCCAGGGAAAGTGAGAGGCATTTTTAATCTCATGGATAGAAATATTTTCTCGCTGAAATTCTTTTGCTTCTGAAAACAAAATCAATGGTGTTATAGAATCCTTTTCTCCAGCGAAAATAAGTGTAGGTATTTTCTGTGGTATCCATTTGGCCTTATAAGTTTGGTCAAAATTGTTTTCAGCCCAGAGATGACTTTTATAATTAAAAGGGAGGGAAGCAAGCAAGGTCACTAATGTATTTAAACTTTTGGCAGTTGAAAAATAGGGAGCAGAAGCCATAGTTAGCTTTTTTAAAATTTCATTGGATGGCTCTTTTTCGTAGATCAGTTGTAATTTTTCAGCCTCTGGAAGAGGGTGTTCTTTAACATAGTGCATAAAGAGATTCTGCCACTCGGCATTAGGTGCTGAATCCATTAATACCAGTCCTGAGAGATTAGATTCAAGCTCGGGAGTTGCAAGTGCAAACATGCCACCCGATGAATGAGCCACCAAGATGACATTATTCAGCTTTTGTGTGGCTTCGATTAAAGCCTGAGACCAGTTTGAAAAGCTTTGTTCATCATCTTCGGTATGATTAGATCCATCACCTGGTAAATCCAATAACCAAAGAGAGCCTGGAAGCGATAATATATCAGTCAGGTTAGAGAGCGATTCCGAGCCTAAGCCAGGACCGCCGGGTAAAAATAGCCAGTTATATTTTGCTTCAGATTTACGTAGTCGTTTTAAGCGTGCTTTGGATTTAGTCCATATGGTGTTTTGTGGCATGAGTACCCTCTTGTAGAAGTTTTGAAAAAACAAAGTCTAGGGAAGTTTAGTCGCCAGAGCTCATGCATTCCAGCAACTTGTACACGATTAGTTAAAGGCTAAGATCATAGAGTTTTCTTCGTCGGCCGGAGCATCACCTAAGAGGGTTGGAACGCTAGCAAAGCTTCGGGTAGCGAACTGAATTAGAGTCAAAGGAGCAACCACTAGAGCGCTTAGAGCTAAAAACAGGCTAGCTGCAAGACAAGCTAAAGTTATACCACCTGCGAACACATTAATAACAAGAGCGGATTCAGCAAGCTCACCATCGAAACAACATGAGGCAGCTGCAAACATAAGACTGCCAACAAAGGTTAGAGCGGCAACAGCGGCCCCGATAGCAAAAATAGCTGTAAAAGTGCCTAGTATCAGTGGGACATGAATGGGCGATGTCAGGGCCATGCCCAAGTTCACACCGAAATCTTTTCCAGATTGAAAAGGGGTAAAAAAACCAGGGAAACAATTTTGGAAAATCCGCTTGGTCGCTTCTATGGCGTTATCAGTATTGATGTTTCCAGCTCTTTGGAATACATCTTCAGAAAACAATTCTTCCTCAATATATTCAACTACTTCCATAAAACTTGCCATTAATTTCTCCAGGGGGTCTAATTTTGTCGCATAGTATATAAAAAATACTATTTTGTCAAATATCGATATACCAATGGACGAGCAAAGTTTTAAGAAGAATTGATAGCTTTTGTAATCCTGGATTGATTGCAATAAAAATCAAAATTGCTTTTGATTTAGGGGCATTTTTAAATGATTCATTATGAAATGAAGAAGTTCTAAAAAAAACAGATTTGAAAGAAAGCAGCCGCCAGATCTCATTGCATCCAGCGACTTTTTTACATTTAGGAAAACGCAAAGACCATAGAGTCTTCTTCGTTAGCCGGAGCATCACATAAGAGAGTAGGTATGCTAGCCAAGCTTCGGGTAGCGAATTGAGTTAGTTGTAGAGGAGCAGACACTAAAGCGCCTACTGCTAGAATCAGGGTAGATAAAAGACCAGCTAAGGTTAAACCACCTGCTATCAAGCTAATGACAAGAGCGTCTTGTGCGAGCTCAGAATCGAAACAAAATGTAGCGCCTGCAAACAAAAGAGAGCCAACCATGGTTACAGCGGCAACAGCGGTCGCAATTGCAAAGATAGCTGTAAGTGTGCCTAATAGTAATGGCGCATAAATAGGAGCTGTCAGGGACAGGGCCATGTTCATGCCAAAATCTTTTCCAGATTGATAAGGGGTGAAAAAACCAGGAGTGATTTTTTTGAAAATCGTTTTCCCTGCTTCAAAGGCGTTCGCGAAAATAATGTTGCCATTCCTATCTTCTAATTGAGTATTCTGTAAAACTCTACTAGAATATTCTAGTATTTCTTCAAGATTTGCCATAAATTTCTCCAGGGGGTTTAATTTTAGGACATAGTACACAAAAAATACTATTCTGTCAAATTTTATATTCAAACTATCGGGGTATCATTAAAAATTATCCTTTTATATCCTGGTATGGCCAGAGTACAATAAAGCTTTTAAGCCTGGTGCCCCTACGGTCACTGCCATTAAGTTAAGACATATATGCCTAAATTACATCCATTATCATTCAAAATGCTATTTTTCCTGAGTTAATTCCGAGTGGCTCCGCCTCTAATGTAACGTTAAGCGCCTTGTTAACAATTGTTAAAAAATTAAAACAGCTGGGTTGTGATGGGATAATTTTAGCTTGTACGGAATTGCCCTTAATTTTAAATACCCAAAACTGTGGAATTGTAGCGATAGACACCACAGCTGCGTTGGCAGAGGCTGCCATTGCTGAATCAATAAAATTAGCAGCCCAATGATGCGTAGACGCTCTGTGTTTTTTGCAACATAAGGTCAACCCCAAAGGATTTTAATGCCTTTTCTCTTGCAGCTTTTTTCATATTCATTAGCTCGGAAGGGTTTTTGTCAAGAATCTCCAAGATAGTTTCATAAATAGCCTCAACATCAGCGCGTTTGGTTACCCAACCGCTTATGCCATGATCTACATTTTCAGCTAAAGATCCTATATCGCTTACCAGTACCGGAAGACTGCAGGCCATCATTTCACGACAGGCAAAGCTGATTGTTTCTTCCGAATCGGAAAGGACAAAACCGAAATCGGCCCCTATCAATTCTGCTTTTGGCTCTTCTCTATAGCCAACAAAGGAAACTAGATCAGGACAATAATCGCCATCAAAAAGGCTATCTATATTGTCTTGCGAAAGCAATTTGCCGACGATTTTAACTCGCAATCGCTGTTTTTTCTCTTCAGGTAATTTTTTAATTGCGGCTACAAGATGCTGCAAACCCTTGCAGGGAGCCGTTCCTGCAATACTTACCATAGTTAAAATAGGTCCGGGCGGGCTTGGGTTAATCTGCCAATAGTCGGTATCTATTCCATTTTCTATAATATAAACAGGCACCTTAATATCAGAAATTCCTATGGTTTTTACAACGGATTTAGAGACATAAATCACCGCAGAATTAAATTTATTAAAACGTAGACGGCTGGTGATTCTTTTTTTAATGGCCTTCGCATTGTGTTTGGTAAGTACTACTTTGAATTTTTTCCTAGTCAGGAAAGAAGCATAGAAAATGATGCGGTTATCGGCATTTTCATTCGTATGGACAATATCTATATTATTTTGCTTGATGATACGAGCGATTTTAAATATGGATTTTATTATAGTTAGTACATTCTTAAATTTTGATGGAAAGGCCACATCAAATAAGGTTACTCCACCTTCCTTTTCTAGAATCTGATAAAGATGACTTGTTTTTGGGCAGGCTAGAAAGTTGTTATTCTGTTTGTTGCGTAGCATATAGCGCAAATAAGTGGTATGCCCACCGCCATACAGTGTATGAAAATTAGTATAAAGTATATTCATCAGGCAGGTATTCCTGAGGAAGGTTGAGGTAAGGGCGTTTGTAAATTAAAGGATTGTTTTTCGCTTAGAGTTCGCACCTTTTCACTAAGGTAGAAGGCTGCAAATAAAATAAACAGATACCCTGAGCCTGAATAAAACAGTAAGGAATCGGTAAGATTGACCACGATAAAAGAGCCTATAAAAATCAGAGCCGGGATTCGCATTGATTTTAAACTAAGGGCTTCTAAAAGGAGACTTCCAAATAACCAAAACAAAGCGACTAAACCCACTAAACCAAATTCAGAGGCTACCAACCAATAGATGCCGTGAGGTTCATGAATATCCCTACCAAATTCTGGCACTGGATTTTCCAAATAGAACAATACGGGGAAACTGGAAGTGCCATTGCCTAACCAGGGATGACGTTTAAATAATTCAACCGCGTAACTATGAAATTGCATCCTGTAACCAACGGAGGTATTTTTATTATGGTTATAGTGGCGATAACCTGAAACAGCTTCGCTTAGACCAGTCTTAATGTTGGGGCTAAATGTGTAGGAGACAACCAGAAATCCACTCAGGAAAATCAAGGCAAGTAGACAATGTTTCCAGGGTAAATACATCAGGAAAAAAAGACCGAGCATCAAAGCATAGATTAAATAACCTGTGCGTCCCAGGTTGATGAATAGCACCTGGAAAGTGAATAAGATAAACAATGAAAAATAAAAAATCTTTGATTTTCCCTGCGCAGATAGTGCATAAAAAAGCGCGAGAAAGGCAGCAAAAGACATGGCATAGCCAGTCATAATATGATTTAAAAAGACATTATCATAATGGATGCTCTGAAGCAGGCCCAGATAGGCGCTTATCGACAAAAATGCAGTTAATACCATAGCGCCTAAAAACCCTTTTACCGCCCAGATTCGGTTGCGTGTATAGCTTAGTCCTATTGCCAAGACGGGAAGGTATAAAAGCTTATTGTATTGTTTAAGCGTTGAAAGTTTTAAAGCGGTTGGAGCCGGTCCCCAAAAACAAGCCAAACAGACTATAGAAAATAAGACCAAGGCTGCCTTACACCATCTGGTTTTAAGAACCTGGATAAATTTCTGGCCAACATTGGGTAGAAAAAAAACAGAAATCACGACAATTATTAAGGGGAAACTTTTAAGTGCAGTACTGATTTGGGCAAGAAAAAATAAGAGACCAAACCAGAAAGGAAGGATGTATTCAATTTTTTTTTGAAGGGCAGGTATATTCATTGCTATCACATTAAAAATTTTTCCTGATCACTTTTTTGAGGTAGCAGACCAAGTGGAGCATGAAATGCAGTGTATCAACTTTATGAATTTTTGCAATCTTGACCCTACCCGCAGCTGTCTGGCATTGTTGCAGATTTGATCGGTAGCACTGGGATATTACTGGCGCATTTAGTCATTGAAGGAAATAAGATCGAAGCTGACGGTCCGAGACCTGACGTATCCCCACGAAATTTGAACAGCCATTTCAATAAAAAATACTAAGATATTGCGCTTATCTAATCAATTAACACAATCAGCCCCCTCGCCCGCGAAAGAAATTCTTGTAAGGAAACTGCCGTTCCTCGCGGGAGAGGGTGGGGGAGAGGGTTAAAATTGATCTTTTTATTTAAAAAATATTCTAAATATTTACTTATCCCTTAAAGATGAGGAGAGATCTAAAGCTCTGTCTTTCTCTGGAGTTGAGTTTCGCCTACCAAAGATCTAACC
>JACCSX010000117.1 GCA_013812775.1 Tatlockia sp.
GATTTGGATCCAATATGACGGCTGCAGCCACAACCGGACCTGCAATGGGAGAAACTCCGGCTTCATCAACACCGGCTAAATAACCCAAACTCTCTTTTTCCACTAATTCACTCATGATGCTTTTAATATCGTTGTTTGACTTAACGCCACTATAACTCAAAAAGGGACTTACTGGAAAATAAATGCGCTTAAATGAGAAAGACGTCTATAGCTTTATACATTTTCAGGCTCTTCCTGGAAAATTATTTAAATCCCAATTAATTCTGAATTTATAAGGAAAAATAATGAATATAAGGTTAAAGTCATAGAAATAAATAACTGATGAAGGCTTTATGAGATCACTAATTTACCAAGCTAAGGATACAAAAGGGATTGAAGACAGACCAAAACCAAAAATACAAAATCAAACGGATGCCATAGTCAAAGTAACTAAAACAACGATTTGTGGGACAGACCTTCATATTCTAAAAGGAGATGTCAGGACTTGTGCGCCAGGTCGCATACTGGGTCATGAAGGCATCGGGTTAATTGATCAAGTTGGTTCTAATGTTAGTGCTTTTTCTGAAGGTGATCAGGTACTCATTTCATGTATCTCTTCCTGTTCTAAATGTGAATATTGTCGGCGCGGGATGTATTCTCATTGTTGCGAGGGCGGTTGGGTGCTTGGAAATACCATCGATGGAACACAAGCTGAATATGTGCGTATACCACATGCAGATACTAGCCTGTATAAAATTCCAAATATTAATGACGATGCACTGGTTATGTTAAGTGACATACTCCCTACTGGTTTTGAGTGCGGTGTTCTAAATGGGAAAATTCAGCCAGGTGCAACCGTAGCAATCGTTGGTGCAGGCCCAATTGGCTTAGCAGTTTTATTAACCGCGCAGCTGTATTCGCCTTCGCTAATCATTATGATTGATAAGGATCAGCATCGCTTGGACATTGCTAAACAACTTGGCGCAAACTATATTTTGAATTCAAATAATGAAAATATTACTGATAAAATAATGGAAATTACTGCATGTGGTGTCGATACAGCCATTGAAGCAGTAGGAATACCTGAGACTTTTGTCACCTGCGAAAATATTGTCGCCCCAGGGGGCACTATCGCCAACGTAGGCGTGCACGGAGTTGAAGCACCTCTTCATTTGGAACGGTTATGGTCTCAAAATATCTCTATTAACACGAGGCTCGTTGATACCAGCACGACCTCTATGCTACTAAAAATGCTTTCTTCGAAAAAAATTGACCCTACTTTGCTCATCAGCCATCATTTCAAATTTGAAAATATTATAGAAGCTTATCAAACCTTTGAAGAAGCGGCCAAAACAAAAGCAATAAAAATGATTATCAGCATGCAAGACTAGATTGAATCATGAACAACTCTGTCGAGGAGCGAGCTAGATGTTTGAATTAGACGATGATCTCCTAGGATATAAGCAAATAGAAATTTGCACTGAGGGTAAACTCTCATTCTTTCTTGAAAAGCATAGTACTAAAGAAGGAACCTGGGGCAAGCTGTTGCTTAATAGCGGAGAGATTGATTTCATTTTTTTAGATGGCGAAGAAAGGGAGTTATCACAGCATCGGATGAATGAAAGTGCACCCTTACAACTAATTCCTCCTGCCTCTTGGCATAAAATTGTTCCTGTCAGCAAAAAATTCAATGCCTCCCTTACCTTCTATTGTAAACCCCATCGCTATTTTAATAAGAAGTACGGAGTAGGTAATGTTCATAGTGACTTACTTTATATTTATAAAAACTATTTTCAAAACCATAGAAAATTAAACATTCTTGACCTGGGTTGTGGGTCGGGAAGAAATCTCCTATTCCTTGCCTTGGCGGGTCATCGGCTAACCGGGGTCGATATTAATGAAGGATCAATACAACATATTCAACAAATAGCCCAGCAAGAAAATATGGTTAATATTACAACCAGGGTTCATGATCTTAACCAACCTCTTTTGCTCAAAAAAGAAACTTATGATTTTGTTATTTCAACAGTTAGCTTGCAGTTTTTGCAGACTAATCGTATACCTTCCCTAATAAAGGAAATGCAACAGCTCACTCGATTGCAGGGATTGCATCTATTGGTCTTCCCTATTAATGAAGCTAAATTTAATTTACCACCCTCATTTACTTTTTTGCCAGAATCTAAGGAACTTTATAATAATTATCAAAATTCTGGATGGTCGATACTGGAATATAAAGAATCTATTGGTCAATTACATAAATCTGATGCCTTGGATAAACCCATCCAGGGTTTATTCGGACTCTTGTTAGCACAGAAAATGCACTAGGAGATGATGCAACTTTCTGAAGGTTTTTGGAAGGAATTTATAGAATTTTGCATTTCATCTTCTATTAATTTAAATTTATTTTGAAGAAATTGATTTGTCATTCTACCCGTTATACGACTGCCAGAAATCAATTTTTCATTATTTATGGAATGCTTTTCAAACCCTTCTATTTTATTAAAATAATTTTCAGGTTTAGGGAATTGCTCAAAAAATGATTTTTCTAGACTTTTAATGATAGCCACACAGTTTTGAGAAATATTACAATTCATTTGGAATACAAAATCGTCCCTTTTATCAGAGTTTACCAATGATTGGGGTCTAGCGATTAAACTAAAGTAAATCTTGGTTTCAGATATACTATAATTATAAATTAATGTACCTGTACCAGCCGGATGTGGAAAGAATCCTTGCTGGTTATTTACTGATTTCGCTAACATTTTTTTCCTACTTAATAGTATGGGGAATATAGATCTCTTATTACTTTTAGGAATTTACCAATTTTAAATTTATAAATTTCTTAAATCAGTTCATATTAAAAGTAATTAAAACCATAAAAAAATCTCTTAAATTTACCAAGATGCAATATTATATCACAATTCGGGCTAAATTTGACTTTCATCTTTAAGCCCAATTTTTATGTCTAAAAAGGGGATAATGCTCTGAATTTAGGTAACTGAAACGGCTGGCGTCAGAAGGAGATGGTATTAGAGATACAAATAGTAATTTGTCCAAATATAAGTTTGCATAAAAATACGGTTTAAGCCAGATTTCTAATGACTTCTTTTAATTCTTATAGGAACAGTTATTCAGAAATAGTCTCTGGGAGGATTTTGAGAAGAAGCAGATAAACCTTATCTTCGCTGAAATTAGTGGATTGAAACCCTGTTTTTAAATAACACCGAAGGGCTCTATAATTGTCAGCTTCAGGGTCGACAATAACAGCTTTGGTGTTCGCAGGTAGCTGCGCTATAAAACAATTAAGTATTAGCTCACCCAAACCCTTGCCTCGATCAGCTTGGTAAGCCAAGAAAAAATCAATGCCAATCAGTTCTTCAGCTTGAAATGACTTAAATATAGAATGATTAAACCCCTTAATGCCCTCTGGAAAGTGATCTCTCAGGCAATAATATTGGATAAAGCCTATAGGAAGTTTGTTTTTGTAAATAATAAAACTCTGGATCTTTTCAGCGGCTAGAATTCTTGGCAGATATTTTTGTTTTATATCATTAAATGACCAGTTTTTACCTCTGGCATACCACTTATTAATATCAGGCTCTTGGAACCAATGAAAAAGAAGGTCCAGGTCATTTTCACATAAAGGCTTAAACAAGAAAGCTTGCATTTTTTATCCCCATTGTTTAGCAAAAATAAGCAATTGCAGTAGTGAGGTTGTTATAGAAAGGATAAAATCTAATTAATCGTTAATGATTATCCGAGAAGCAACCTTTTTAATAGGAATATGTGGTAATAAATTTTTAGGCAAAAGCCGAACCCCTGCTTTTTGACAACGATCAATGAGCACAGGATTTTCATAATGACTAGTAACTAAAATGGCCTTATTGCCCAACTGTAGGTTTTCTAATATATCTAAGCCAGTTGCAGACTCGCCTAATAATTCATAATCAGAAAAAATATGAACAGGCCTTAACTGCAGGTTATACCAATCTAGAAATGCTTGAATAGTGTTAAAGTGATGGATCGATAAATTTTTTGAAACAGCTAACAGTCGCTGATTCCAAGCATCATGAACTGATGGATCATCATCTAAAATACCTATCATAATGTCAGGACAAACAAAGATTTCAGATACAAACCAATCAGGGGAAACAGACCGCGGTAGCAGTATCTCAACGGTTGTTCCCTTTTTTAAAATTGAATACAATTGTAATGTACCGCCAAATGATTCTATACTTTTTTTAGCATCAGGAAGTCCCAATCCAAATCCCTCAGGTTTAAAACTTACCCCAACATCCAATACTTTCTCCAATAAATCAACTGCAATTCCACATCCATTATCTATTATTTTCAAAACAACTTTTCCATCATAGGCATCTAACATAAGGTTAATTTTCCCACCTTTAGCTGAAAATGCCTCAGAGGCATTATTAATTATATTAGATAACAACCTTTTCATTTGAGAAGGATCAAACCTGGCAAAAGCCGAAAAACCATCACTGGTTATAATCCCTTCAAGCTCTATAGGTCGCCCATCAAATTGCAATCTTTTTTCAGAAATAATACTTTCTAATAAAGGAGCTAACAACCAAGTTTGTAAATACAGGGGTAACGCGCCAGTATCCAGATTTTTAGAACTATATTGCTGAAGGAGATTATTGGCAATATCGTTTATTCTATCCGCTGCATTTCGCATCAAAATACGTTTATTTTCAGGAACTTGTGGAAGACTTCTTAAACAAATATTTAGTGCTGTCAAGGGGGAGCGTATATCATGTGCGACTTGTGCTGTTAAAGAAATAAGCGCTTTTTTTGCCGCTTCTCTTTCTTCCTTAAGATCGAATACCTTTAAAATAAATTCCTGTAAATAAATAAATTCTTCTATCAAAAAATGAGTATTGAACTTACTTTTATCGTTGTCGAGCATCAGAGATTCAATATTATTTGCAATTTTTTTGAAAGGAATTTCAAAATGCTTCACAGTAAAAAGTGATACGAGTACTACCAAAACTGATGTGATCATCAGAAAAGGAGGAAAAATTAAAAAAACAGTTTTATTCAATGGAGAAAACAAATAGGCTAAAACGAAAAAGGGGAGAATATTAACAAGGGATATTCCAAATGCCCAAAAAGCTAAATTACCTTTAATGCTATTGGTGGATCGCAACCAGTTTTTTGTATAAGAGCCTTGATTTTTTAGTTCAAGCATTCCAAATAAGATACATAATAAGCCTAAAACCCAAAAAAGCGCTCCATAGGTTGCAATAGCATTAGTTTGCGCAAGGAACGAATAAGTTATAATAAAATCGCCTGAGATGAGAATAACTAAACCAACAACAATAAATGATAGCCCCGTTTCCTCAGAGTAAATAAGACACAACATGCTTAAATCATATATGAAAAGCTCTGTTAATGCGGTTATTATTTGGGAAATATTTTGCCATGATAAATGGTGAAAAGCAGGTGGTACCGAAGCAAAAAATAAGAAGATAATACCCAAGTTTATCAACATTAATATTGAAAAAAATTTCATAAAATTTTTTGAAATTAATATTGTTCTTACGAGATTTATAAGAAAAACCAAGACCGAAATATTCCAAATGGAATAAGGTATCATGTCTATGACATAACTAATAAATGATATATTGAAATTATAATTTTCCGAAAAATAAATAATGAAATAAAAAACAAAATCATTTAAAAACAAGCCGACATTGATTGAAAAAAGCCAGAAAAATATTTTTCGATTGCCGCTACTTGCAGTTGAAAAAATTTTAATAATGACAACCAGCATAAATATGTGCAAAATTAATGCTAGATGAGCAGTAATTTGAGAAATTTTATTAAAGGGAAGAATTTCATACATTCGCATCAGTAACAACGTTGTCCAGCTAATAAAGCTTAAAATATATACGTGCAAATATTTAATTCTTTTCATTTAATAGGTTCACAAAATCAAGTTTTATATACTTTTCAGATATTTAAGACTCTCTGTTAGTTCAAAATATAAATAAATTTTGAACAGTAAATATTATATAAAGAGAGCCTCTTAAATAGCGTAGGCCATCGTATCTAAAACTCTGTTCATTGACCATTAAAAAGTCGATTTTTCGGTAAAAATTTCACCAAGCAAGCCCCTCTAATGGTAACCTTCATTACCCGCAAAGTACTTACAGTACCTGTATCGCAAATTTCGCTACCGGACGTATATATTAACCGGCTTCTGAAAATGCAAGGCAGGTACTGCTTTCCCCAATAACCTGTGATTTTCTCCTTTTTTTCGATGTATTAAACTTGCGAGGTCAAACACATGTCGACACTTTCCTTAATTTACAAAGATTTTCCATTATCAGTTTGTAAATCACTTGCGAAGATGAACCTGCACTTTTTGCTTCCATGACTCTAAAATTTCCTCCTTCGACGAGGTTGGTCTGGTCTCCACCCATACTATAAACACTAATTTGTTTTTATTTATGTCTAATACCGGGATCAAAACTGTAGTTTGAATTGATTCAGGAGTAGTAAACCCATCTGAGGCATTAGTTATTAATTCTTTTTTATTCCATACATCATGCATGATGAATCCTTTTTAACTTATTAGACGCGTAGTGTCGCGCGGCCAGCTGTGATCTTTAAATCATTGGAATAAGTGAGTTGTTCTTTAAAATTAATGAGTTTGGTTGGGCCGTACCAAAAGAAGACCTCTCGGGATTATTCCTTCGCTCTTCTTCGATGCGTTGATAAATTTCCTCACGATGAACAGACAATTCTTTAGGGGCCTCAATACCAAGGCGCACCTGGTTCCCTTTAATGTTTTTCACAGAGATTGTAATATTATCGCCAATGACCAGCACTTCCCCTTGTCGCCTTGTTAAAATTAACACTTATCGTTCTCCCTATTAATTTCCTAAAACTTAAATGCAGAATATTTTTTTCTGGTAAAAAAGTCAATGGTTTTTTTACCATAAAGGTATGTAATTATTGTTAAAATAAAATAATTATTTTTAACAAGCTGTTTTTAATTGATTTATTGATTTTAAATCAGGGTAATTTTTACCAGGATTTATTTACCGATTTGTTATAGAATTGATAAAAGCATCAATTTGCCAAAATCACTGGAATATGACCAATTCTGTACTAGACAATATCTCATCACCTGAAGCTCGGGGAAAACGAATAAGATTCTTACGCGAACAAATTTTGTCCCTGGCCAGAGAGGAATTTTGTCGTAACTCCAATATTACCCCGCAATCCCTTAAAGGATGGGAATTAGCCTGGGGTGGAGGTTTGTCTCAGCCTGGAGCAAAAAAAGTCGTAAAACGTGCCAAAGAATTAAATGTATATTGTACAGAATCATGGTTAATGCATGGGGTTGGCAGATCTGCAACAATAATAACTAAAGACTTAAATCTAGAAGAAGGTGATGAAAACCATATTGCTAAAGAGTTATTACTCTTTAGAGAACTTGAACATTCAATTGATACCGTCATTAAAGACGATGCAATGCTTCCTTTTTTATATCCTGGAAATTATGTTGGCGGAACAATAGTAAAGAATATTGAAAATGCGATTGGAAAAGAGTGCATTATTGTGGCAGATAATAATGAAATACTGGTCAGGATATTAAAACGCGGTAGAGAGCCATCCAGATATGACCTGGTTTGTTTAAATGAAAACACCACTTCCGTGAAAAAAGAAATTAAAGATACTGTCATTCAATATGCTGCTCCAATTATTTGGATCCGACGGATATTTCGAGAAAATTCATGAAGTTCACATTTCAAGATAATAGGTGAGTTGATCACCTGATCTTTAGCGATTCCAATGGAACTCATGGTTTTTTCTCAAAACTTGGATTAGATGGAATTGATGATTTTTGTATTTTTTTTGCTAAATCAGCCAGGCTAGTGAATCAGTCAATAAGTTAAATAGAAACATAATTACAATTTTACTTATTACCCCGGCATTTAAATATTGTTATTAAGATATGATATAATTATCCAACTGATTTAAATGGATTTTTACAAAAGATGAGCAATAAGAAGTTATCTTTAAAAGAGTTAGGTACATTAAGAAAAAAAGCTGTATATGGGATATTAAAAGAAGGTTTAACGAGAATAAGAGCCTCCAGGATATTTGGTTTTAGCTGTACTTCGCTAACCAAATATATCAGGGAATATGAACTGTATGGAGAAGCAAGTTTTACTTATAAAAAACGCGGAGTAAAGCCACTGTCACGTTCTTATTTGTCAGAAGAAGAAACCCTGCAACTGATAGAAACCCTACTTAGCACAACTCCTGATGAATTAGCACTGCCTTATAGCTTATGGAATAGTAAGGCTATAGGTGCCTTTATAAAAAAAACCTGGGGAATTTGTTATTCAGAAAGAGGCATTAGAAACTTGGTGAGTAACTTGGGATTTTCATCACAAAAGCCTATCAAAAAGGCTTATCAACGAAATGAAGAAAAAGTTAACCAGTGGCTAAATGAGGTTTACCCAAAAATAAAAGCGAGGGCAATGCAGGAAGGAGCGCGAATTTACTGGGCCGATGAAATGGGGCTTCAATCGACAGATAACCGAGGAAGAACCTATGGTTTGATAGGGAAAACACCTACGATAAAGAAAACAGGCAGCCGCTTTAAAGTCAATATGTTGGCTGCTGTTAGTCCACAAGGCTTTATGAACTGGATGGTTTTTGAAGAAAATTGTGATAGCAAAAAATTCATAGAATTTTTAGGAAGAATGCGTCGACAAGTGAAGCAGAAAATATTTCTTATTGTAGACAATCACCGTGTTCACCATAGCAAAAAAGTGACTCAGTATTTGGGAAAATATAAGGACGAGCTTGAGATTTTTTTTTGCCGCCCTATTGCCCTGAATTAAATCCTCAGGAGTTAGTGAATCAAGATGTTAAAGCGAATGCTAATCATTTTAAAGCAGTCAAAACAAAGGACGATTTGCTAATTAACATCCGGTATTACCTGACTAAAGTCCAGTTCAATGAAGCAAAAATAATGAATTTTTTCAAGAAGAAAGAGACTGCTTATGCAGCATGGCATTCTTAGCAATATTTAAATGCCGGGGTAATA
>JACCSX010000323.1 GCA_013812775.1 Tatlockia sp.
GCCTGATACTGGCGAGCAAGCTTTGGAAATTACCGATATGCTGGTTCGTTCTGCTGCTGTTGATATCGTTGTTATTGACTCTGTGGCAGCCTTAACGCCTAAGGCTGAAATTGAAGGAGAAATGGGCGATCACCATGTGGGCTTGCAAGCGAGATTAATGTCTCAGGCTTTGCGTAAGCTAACTGCTAATATCAAACGCTCTAATACTTTGGTGATTTTCATTAACCAGATTCGAATGAAAATTGGTGTCATGTTTGGTAATCCAGAGACAACAACAGGTGGAAATGCTCTAAAATTCTACGCGTCCGTGCGCCTTGATATACGACGAGTCGGTTCTATTAAAAAAGGGGATGAGATTCTTGGTAATGAAACAAGAGTCAAAGTAGTTAAAAACAAAGTAGCTCCTCCCTTTAAAACGACGGATTTCGATATTTATTATAACGAGGGTATCTCGCGCGAGAGTGAAATTATTAATCTTGGTGCCCAGATGGGTCTTATTGAGAAATCAGGAGCTTGGTATTCTTATAAGCAAGAGAAAATTGGTCAGGGAAAGGACAATGTCCGCACCTACTTAAAAGAAAATCCTCAGCTGGCAAAAGAGCTGGAACAGTTAATCAGAGCTGAGTTGTTAGAAAAGAAATTGGCGGTTTCTGCAATTGAAGAACTTGAGGGCGTGGATGACTAAAGCCTTTGACTGTGCACTGCGTCTGCTTGCCAGGCGCGAACATGGTGCACAAGAATTAGCTGATAAACTTGCGCAAAAAGGGTATGAGACCGCTGAAATTGCTGATGCAATTACCGAATGTCAGCGTCTTGGTTTGCAATCGGATCTTCGTTTTGTAGAGTCCTTTTGCCGGGCTAGGATTCGCCAGGGATCAGGCCCGTTAAAAATCAGCCAGGAATTGCAGGCAAAACATATTGAGCGTACCTTAATCGAGAATGCACTTACTCAAGAAAAAGACAATTGGCTGTCGTATGCCTTAGCTGTTTGGTATAAGAAATACAAAGTGCAGGTTGATATACCTTTTGAGGAATTACAAAAACGACAGCGTTTTTTACTCTACCGTGGATTTAGCACCGATATTATTGCAAATGTTGTTGCTGAGGTGCGTGCAGGGGTTTACCGAAGTGGGAGCTAAGAAAATCGATGCCCAACTTTTATTTGGGAGAAGGGTAGATAGGTGTTAGAGCTCAGAAAATCGCTTCGTCCATCTATCTATAAAGGTATGCTCGGTGTGCTAAGAAATTAGTCATTACTCCGATCAACCCCCTCTCTCGCGTAAGAAGAAAGGGTAGAAAACAGATGTGGAGCGCGGGAGAGGGTTGGGGAGAGGGCTTTGGACAAATCCATTCTGAAACAGCGGGCTCGTGATTTGCGTAAGCAGAGCACTGATGCTGAAAGACAGGTATGGTATTTTATTTGCGCGCAAATAGATTAGGTTATAAATTTAAGCGCCAAGTACCTATTGGCCGTTATATAGGTGATTTTGCATGCATTGAGAAACGGTTAATTGTTGAGCTTGATGGTGGACAGCATCTAGCTAATCAGGTTTATGATGAAAAAAGAACCTTGGAGTTGAATAAAAGAGGTTTTCGAGTGCTACGGTTTTGGAACGATGAGGTATTAAGGCAAACAGCCTCTGTTGTGGAGGCTATTTATCTAGCCCTCTCCCCAACCCTCTCCCGCGCTCACCATTTATTTTCCGCCCAACCTTTGAGCGCGGGAGAGGGGGCAGATCGAAGTGAAAGCTAATAAATCGGCTCTGCCCACTTTTTATCTGGGAGAAATGTAGATAGATGAGCGCACTTAGAAAGACGCTCCCCATTTTTCTATCCAGAAATGCTGATCGGTGTGCAAGCTAAGAAATTAGTTTTCACTTCTATCAACCCCCTCTCCCGCGCTAGAGGGGTGAATAGAATATGCATGGTGAACGCGGGAGAGGGCTGGGGAGAGGGTTTTAGACAAATCCACTCTGAAACAAACTCAAGCCTGATTTATATTAGCACCGAAAAAATTGTCAGTAAAAAGATAGATCAATTAGAGGGTGATCCACAGGATCTCCAATTTTTATTAATCACTGTGAAATGATACGAACATGAAAAGTTCAGAAATACGACAAGCATTTTTTGATTACTTTGCTGCAAGGGACCATAAGGTAGTTGAATCCAGTTCCCTAGTCCCTGGTAATGATCCCACCCTGTTGTTTACTAACGCAGGTATGGTTCAATTTAAAGACACCTTTCTCGGTTTGGAGCCTCGCTCTTACAGCCGTGCGGTTAGTTCGCAGGGTTGCGTTCGTGCCGGTGGCAAGCATAATGATCTGGAAAATGTTGGTTACACTGCAAGGCATCACACTTTTTTTGAAATGCTTGGAAATTTTAGCTTTGGTGATTATTTCAAGCGAGAAGCGATTAGCTATGCCTGGGAATTTTTGACCACGGTATTAAAATTACCTGCTGAACGCCTATGGATTACCGTTTACAAAGACGATGACGAAACAGCGGATATCTGGCTCAAGGAAATGGGTGTTTCTGCCGAACGATTTTCACGATGCGGTGAAAAAGACAATTTCTGGTCCATGGGAGATACAGGTCCCTGCGGACCCTGCACTGAAATTTTTTACGATCATGGACCAGAAATTGCCGGTGGGCCGCCGGGCAGTCCAGATGAGGATGGCGATAGATACATCGAAATCTGGAATCTTGTATTTATGCAATTTAACCGTGACAAAGAAGGTTATTTGCATCCTCTCCCCAAACCTTCGGTTGATACTGGGATGGGGTTTGAACGGATAACTGCCGTTGTACAGGGTGTTCATAATAATTATGAGATTGATATCTTCCAGCATCTCATCCAGTCACTTTGTAAAACTGCTCCTGATACAGATCCAAAACATGTTTCATTGAAGGTAATTGCTGATCATATTCGTGCCTGCTCGTTTTTAATCGCTGATGGCATCATGCCCTCTAATGAAGGCAGAGGTTATGTTTTGCGCCGGATTATTCGTCGAGCGGTACGCCACGGCAATAAACTAGGCTTACCCACGCCCTTCTTCTGTGACCTGGTTCAGCCTTTAATTGAGGTTATGGGTGATGCTTTTCCTGAACTCAAAGCTAATAAAACACAAATAGAACGTGTTTTAGCGCAGGAAGAAAACCAGTTTGCCCGTACACTTGAACAGGGTTTACGCTTACTACAGGAACAAATTCATATCTTAAATGGCAAGGAAATAGCCGGTGAAGTGGCTTTTAAATTATACGATACCTATGGCTTTCCCCTTGATTTAACAGCAGATATTGCACGTGAACAAGGCTTGACTATTGATATGAATGGCTTTAATAACTGCATGAAACATCAACGGGAATTATCGCAATCAGCAAGTCAATTCAATACGGATTATTCAGTATCGACACAGCTTGCAGAATCCTCGGAATTTCATGGTTACAACCAGGAAAATTTGCATTCCAACATATTAGCTCTGCTTTGCGATAATAAAAAGGTTTCGAAATTATCCAAGGGAACAACAGGGGCAGTTATTCTTAAGAACACACCATTCTATGCAGAATCTGGAGGCCAGGTTGGTGACAAGGGCAAAATAATCGATGGAAAAACAATTTTTCGGGTGGATGATACCCAGCGTGTTGGAAAGGCAATTATACATTCTGGTGAATTATTAGAAGGCGAACTGACTTTAAATCAAGAAATCAGCGCTCATGTTGATTCTGCACGGCGTGAGGCAATAAGACTTAACCATACAGCCACGCATTTATTACATGCTGCCCTCAAAAAAGTGATTGGATCCCATGTTCAGCAAAAAGGTTCCTTAGTGGATGCTGAGCGTGCACGTTTTGATTTTTCTCATTTTGAAGCCTTGACTGCTGATGAACTTCGCCAGGTTGAAAGAGTGGTCAATGACAGAATTCGTGCTAATGATGAGGTTACCACTGAAGTAATGACGATTGATGACGCGAAGAAAAGCGGGGCTCTGGCATTATTTGGCGAAAAATATGGCGAGACAGTGCGAGTTTTGTCTGTGAATGAATTTTCTAAAGAACTTTGTGGTGGTACTCATGCCTCGCAAACAGGTGATATTGGTCTTTTCAAAATCATCGCCGAATATGGTGTTGCAAGCGGCGTGCGGCGGATTGAGCTGGTCACTGGTGCTTTTGCATTGGACTGGATTAACCAGCAATTAGAAAATTTGGATGAAGTTGCTGCAAAATTAAAAGCAACTTCCGCAACTGTTTCCGACAAATTGTCACAATTTTTGCATGATGCAAAACAACAAGAAAAAGAATTAGCGCGGATCACTGCGAAACTGGCGGCAAAATCAGGCGCAGATCTCCTTGCTGAAGTTCAGAAAATAAATGATCTAAATGTCTTAATTAAGCAATTAGGGTCTGTGGATAGTCAGACATTACGGACAACCTTAGACCAATTAAAGTCGAGTATGGATAATGCAGTGATTGTTTTGATAGCGACTGAGCAAGATAAAATGAATGTTGTTGCTGGAATAAGTAAAAGTCTTTTAAACCGTGTACCAAGCGCTGCAATGCTTGTTAAGCATCTCTGCGGAAAAGGGGGCGGTCGTGAAGACATGGCTCAAGGCGGTGGACGTGTTCCGGATGATCTGGACGAAAAGATTTCACAGATTCAAGCAATGATCGCTGAGCACGCAGGTTAACATACAATGACGGGGCGCTGAGATGGCTTTGATAGTGCAAAAATTCGGGGGAACGTCGCTTGCTACGCTTAAGCACATTAACCATGCTGCAGATTTGATAGCAAAGGCAAAACAAGCAGGCCACTCTGTTGTTGTGATTGTTTCCGCAATGAGTGGGGAAACTGACAGGCTAATCGCTTTGGCAACTAATATCAGTGAAAGTCCTGATGAGCGGGAATATGCCGCACTTGTTGCCACCGGCGAGCAAGTTTCTATGGCCTTAATGGCTATGGCCTTAATTAATCGAGGAATTAATGCTCGTTCATTTTCAGGCAGACAGGCCGGCATTCAGACTTGCAGTCAATATAAAAAGGCACGCATTCAAGCTATAGACAGGCAACCCATACTGAATGAACTTGAAAAAGGAAATGTGGTTGTTATAGCAGGATTTCAGGGCGTGGATAAGCATGACAACGTTACCACCCTTGGTCGTGGTGGTTCTGATACAACTGCTGTTGCAATAGCCGCTGCTCTCAATGCCGATGAATGTCAGATTTATACGGATGTAGATGGTGTATACACCACCGATCCTAGAATTGTTCCCGACGCGAAGCGCCTGGAACAGGTGACTTTTGAAGAAATGTTGGAGCTATCCAGCCTAGGCGCAAAGGTATTGCAAATTCGCGCGGTTGAATTTGCCGGCAAATATAATATTCCTTTACGTGTTTTGTCTTCAACGCAGGAGGGCCCTGGAACGTTAATTACCTATCAGCAAAAAAATAGTATGGAAGCACCGATGGTAACCGGTATTGCCTTTAGCCGGAATGAAGCAAAGGTGACTCTAACTGGCGTGCCTGATGCGCCGGGACTTGCTTCTGATATTTTAAGTGAAATTGCTGAAATAGGTATCAATGTTGATATGATAGTTCAACATTTATCCGCCCAGGATAAAACTGATTTCACTTTTACAGTACATTGTGACGAGTACGAGACAACCCTTAAACAGTTGCATAAGTTAATGAAAGACTTAGGCGCGAATGGGGTTGTAGGCACAAATAATGTAGCCAAACTGTCATTAGTGGGGGCCGGTCTTAAAAGTCATCCTGAAATTGCATCCATTATGTTTAAAACCCTTGCTGCAAAAAACATTAACATACAGCTGATTGCAACCTCTGAAATTAAAATATCTGTACTGATAGACGCTGCCTTACTAGATGAAGGGGTGCGGGCCTTACATAGTGTTTTTCACCTTGAAAGTGATAGCCGGGATGAATCTCGATTGCCCACGGAGATGGTCATTGGATCAATAGCTGCCCAAGCTCCCTAAAGGATCTGACATGGGGTAGGAATATTAAACAATTCGCTATGCGCGATAATCTAATGGATTTAGCTATTGCAGTAGTGATTGGCGCTGCCTTTGGTAAAATTGTAACCGCCGGCGTCTTGCCTGGCGGTATAAATATTGCTGAAAAACATTCAAAATCGGAGACACTGTAGTTAAGTGGGGCTTTTTTCTACAATCATTAATTAATTTTACTATTATTCGCTTTTGCAATATTCAATTTATCAATATCCTGCAACGCAGACGTGCTAATGAACCGCAACTAAAAACAATGGAACAAACCCTTCTTATAGAAATCAGTGCTTTGTTCAAAATAAAAAACAATGCAATCAATCCTGTTTCAATGTCTTAAATTAATTGACGACATTCTAAAACTTTACTTGGAATATTGTACTGACTGTGCTATCATTGCACATAATTTTTCTTACAAGGAATACCTAATGACCATAGAGATGATTAAAAACACATCCATGCAAGACTTTATTTACAAAAATAAATGGGAACAGCAACTCTTTATCGAGAAGGTTAAAATTAATGAACTCAAAGATAAAGATAAGCTTCCTCTTTTGAAAAAATTTATAGCAATGAAAGTGTTAATGGAGGTGCGTAATGCAACAAAGCACAGCAGCTTGAATTTAACAGCCGGATTTCGTGATTTACTCGCTAATCTTTCGCCAGATCTTCATCAGAAAGTTTTTAAACCCAATAAATCCGGTGATATTATGTATGAAAAGGAAGCGCTATTAGCGGCGGCAAATATAAAGAGTCCTAACAGTTATCGCCTATTCCATATCAGCGATATGGGAACATACCTCTGGAATCGTAAATTTTTTAAAATAACTGTTGATGAAAATAATAATATTATTACTCAAAAAGCAAATACGGAAAAAAGGCTATTTGATGACCCAGATACTACCATAGAGAGCGCACAAACCTGGGATACATTGAATGATGAATACTCATTAAAAATGCTTTTCAACGAAATTGAAAAAGAAACAAGATATGATAATACCTTAGGTTATGATTTAGCCAGCGTCGCTTTTTTCTGTACGAATGGCTTGCTAAACTTAAGTGCTTCGCTAGGATGCTGGAGTTTGTTAAGTGTTCCAGTAGCCCTCGCGCTCAGTGTTGTTGTTCACGCACTAGTCCTGCCAGTAGCTATAGCATTGGTTGCTCTGGAAGTCATGATTGTTAAACCACTTGAAATACTTATAGCCGCATTATCACCTCATGAGCAGGCGAAATTTATCAAAGAAGTGACTGCTCCAGAGGTTATTGAAGAGGTTACGAGTCCTGGTTGGGGTTTATAAATTAACCTGAATTTTAATTTAGCAGCCTTAAGTGAGTCAAATAACCATAGCTCTTGACAGCTATGGTTATTTGACCCAACCTCCGACTATTGTAATGATGAACATCGGAACTAAGAAGGCAGAGTATATAATCTAACCACATTGCCAGAATACGCCGGAACCTTCTTTCCAGGCAAAATAAGACCAACTAAATTTAAAGGATCGATTGCAGAAATACACATATTTTCTTTATTAGCCGTTTTTTTCCTGGATGCTCGCAGTGAATCTACGGCATAGGGGAGAGCGAATTGCTCGCCTGTAAATCCAGCGACAAAGCGTCCGCCTCTGATTTCCCCCTTTGCTTCCATGCGTCGAAAGGTCATTAATAATTCACGCCAGCGTGGAATTATTTTCTCTTTTGTAATTAATTCCCGGAAACAAACGCCGTAACGGTTTAGTAGCATCATGCAGGTGGCTTCCAGTTGTTCGCTTTGACTAACCATTTTACCTGTTTTTAATAGTGACCAGCGGCCTGTAGCTTGATGATAGGGATTAAATCGTCGCCCCCTACGGCCATTTCGTCGCTTCGGGTCGATTAGAGCGCGTAAATTATCGAAACCATCTGCGGTGATGATGCCTGCTGAAACTAACTCCCACAACCCTGTTTCAACTTCTGTTCTAAGATGTCCGACAGATTCCACGATATCGATAAAAAAGGAAGCGCCATTTTCTTTCAAAAAGGTATAAATACCTTGGGCAACATGGCTTAAAACCTGTAAGTCATCCAAATTATAGGTTTTAATGCCAGCCATCCAGGCTGAATCTCCTCGTATGAAGAAAGTGATCGGCGATACAGAATTAGGAATGATGCGTTTATAAGGTTTCGATTCTTTACCCTCTTCGACTTCCTCTGCCAAGGCGGCTATAGCCGGGTGAGGAGAAAGACGCCCCCAGCCTATGACGCCTCTAAAGCAAAGGGAATCAAGCCAGTCTTTATTGTAGTCAATAACCCGTTTTGCAAGAATCTGCTTTTCCCAGGCGTTGGCCGGGATTTCGTAACCTTGTAATTGTTGGATAACTTCCAGCAAACCACGCTCACCTCTTAATTGCGAACCTGGGCTAAGATGCTGCCAAACCAAGAGCCAATTAATGAATTGCTCTGCATTCACTGGCTCTATTTCTTTACGCAAAATACCAAGCGTTAGGGCATGAATTCTGGCTAATAAACGTCTTTCACACCATTCAAGTTCCTTAGAATCACTTGCTCTAAAATTACCACGCAAAATTAAACCCGTTACTTCGAGTTTGAAAAGTGTTTGTTCAATAACGGACTCGCTTAACTCTAAAATATCTGCCAATTCCAGTTTATTAACAGGACCAAGATAGTGCAGCCACCCACGGATTAGATTGACAAGCGCCTCTTCAGGCTCAGGATTGACCTGCTTTAAGTCAATGAATTCATTATGAAAAACAGCTTCAGGATAGAGGCTTCGAAAGGTTTCCTTTTTTTCAGTGGCTAACCAAAAAATTTTATTATTATTTGAAGCCGTTCCAGCTCGGCCTTTAGCTAATAATTCATCAAAATAATCGTTCCAAGCAGGCAAAAAAGTTTGAATCTTATTCAAACTGATATTATGTGGCAAGGCAATTAATGTTTGCAAGAGATCATGTAACTCATCTGCAGATCGTAGATCAGGCCAGCTTTGTTGCTGGACTTCCTCTATAGCCTCCGGGTTTAAGCGGCCGAATTCACTTATCATAGAATCAGGAAGAAACCTGCGCATTCCAACGGCTCTTGTGCGTCTTTCTTCCAATGGCGCATCATCGAGGAAGGCATAGGGATTAGCATTTAAAATTTCATGACTAAAAACGGAGGGGGTGGGGGTATCAATTGCAATACATTTAATTTTATTTTGCTTTATTAAGTTTAGAATCTCCTTTAATCCTTCGACATCAAGCGCTTCTGTTAAACAGTCTTTCATAGTCTCAATAATCAGCGGGTGCTCTGGAAGAACAATATCCTGTCCTGCAAGATTGTCTTGACAGGCAGCGGCATCGGGGAACACAGCAGCCATCAGATCATCTGAAAGCATCCGCAAAATATTTGGCGGCACTTTACGGCCACCGCGATAGCGCAAGAGAGCTAAAGAACGCATGGCATCCCAGCGCCAGCGTGTTTTAAAAATTGGCGATTGCAGTACTGCCTGAGTTAAAACCTCTTTGAGGGTATTGGGGTGAAGAAAATGAAAAACATCAGCCAAGGGAAAACTATGCTGTTCAGCTAAGGAAATCACTATCCCATTATCAGTGGCTGCAGCCTGTAATTCGAAGTTGAAGGAGCGGCAAAACCGTTTTCTTAGTGCCAAACCCCAAGCCTTGTTAATTCTCGCGCCAAAGGGCGAATGAATAATCAATTGCATGCCGCCTGCTTCATCAAAAAAGCGCTCGGCAATAATAGTTTCCTGAGTTGGGACTGTTCCAAGAATTGCGCGTCCTGTTAAAATATAATTTATGATTTGTTCTGCACCGCTATCGTTGAGCCCGCAATAAGTTTTCAACCAGTTGATAACTGTGATGACAGCAGCCTGTTTGTCTACATAATCAATACGGACTAAAGACTCAGGCAGCATCTCATTGATTGTTTTTCGTAAATTGGAAAGTTCTAAGGAGAGCTCTTTAGTTCTTGCAGGCGCTTCTCCGAACCAAAAAGGCACAGAAGGAGGGGCTCCGTGAGCATCTTCCACTAATACTCGTCCCTTGGTGTTTTCAACGTGTTTTATTTGCCATGAGGTATTGCCTAGTAAAATAATGTCACCGCGATGCGATTCAATGGCAAACTCTTCATCAAGAGTCCCCACGAGCATGCCATTTGACTCTGTAACAACAGTGAATAAATTATTCTCAGGAATCGCACCACCATTGGTTATAGCAGCTA
>JACCSX010000122.1 GCA_013812775.1 Tatlockia sp.
AGGTTATACTATTTTGCTTTGGTATTAACGGATTCTTGTTTATGAGTTGGCTGAAAAAATTATTACCTTCAAAAATCAGAACTGAAACTTCTCAGAAAAAAGGGGTTCCTGAAGGTTTATGGGTTAAATGCTTAGGCTGTGGCTCCGTATTATACGGCTCTGAGCTTATTAAAAATTTATCCGTATGTCCCAACTGTAATCATCACCACCGCCTGACAGCAAGAGAGCGATTGGCTCAGTTTCTTGACGAAGCAGGTCAGGAAGAGATTGCCAAAAATCTTGAGCCAATTGATCGTTTAAAATTTAAAGACTCCAAAAAATACAAAGACAGAATCACTCTGGCTCAAAAATCTACAGGTGAAAAAGAAGCTTTAATTGTTATAAAGGGAAACTTAAAGAGCCAGCCTGTTGTTGTTAGTGCCTTTGAATTTAATTTTATGGGTGGCTCGATGGGAGCAACCGTTGGTGAAAAATTTGTTCGTGCTGTAAATTTAGCCTCTGCTGAAAATAGAGCTTATATTTGTTTTACTGCAAGCGGTGGTGCAAGAATGCAGGAGGGCTTATTCTCCTTAATGCAGATGGCCAAAACAGCAACAGCACTTGCCAAATATTCCGAGACCAAATTACCCTTTATTGTAGTTCTGACTGATCCTACTATGGGCGGTGTTTCTGCAAGCTTTGCAAGTCTTGGTGATATTATCATTGCTGAACCCAATGCCCTGATTGGATTTGCAGGTCCTCGAGTAATCGAGCAAACTGTGAGACAAACCTTGCCAGAGGGATTCCAACGCTCAGAATTTTTACTTGAACATGGTCATATCGACATGATTCTAGAGCGTAAAGACTTACGCTCGACAATTGCAGAGTTGATTGCAAAATTATCTAAACGGGATTTATCAATCCCAAATGATGATGCCTAACCTGTTTGGATCACTAAAATGAAGCACTATAGCGATTTTACTCTAACAGAATGGCTTGATTACCTTGAAATCAAACATCAACAAGAAATTCAGTTAGAACTAACTCGCGTTAAGCAGGTAGCAAAATCGCTGGATCTATTAGCGATGAAGGCAAAAATAATTACTATAGCAGGGACAAATGGCAAGGGGTCTACGGTTGCGGCTTTGGAGGCAATTTATACGTCTGCAGGTTATCAGGTTGCAAGCTTCACCTCCCCACATCTGGTAGATTTTAATGAACGCATACGGATAAATCAAAAACCTGTCAGCAGTGAAGATTTATGCAAGGCATTTAGAGTCATTGAGGAGGGCAGAGCTGAAATAGATTTAACTTACTTTGAAATGGCTACTTTGGCTGCTTTTTGGCATTTTAAGCAACATAAGCTGGATTTAATCCTTCTTGAGGTAGGGCTGGGAGGCCGTTTTGATGCAACCAATATTGTCGATGCTGATCTTGCAATAATTACAACCATCGATTTAGATCATCAAAAGTATTTAGGGGACAACATTGATGCCATCGGCTATGAAAAAGCCGGCATATTAAGGCCAAATAAGCCCTTTATTTTTGCAGACAAAAACCCTCCACTTACAATAGTAAATAAAGCATTGGAACTTAATACGTCGGCTTATTTTAATGGTAGAGATTATAATTATCGCCTGGTTGATGGATCTTTAGAGCTTGATTTTCTGGGTGAACTTATTAAGTTGCCAAAGCCCAAACTGCACACTAACTCTGCTATTGCTGCAATCATATCCAGTTTATTGATGAAAGATAATTTGCCTGTAAAACTCTCTCATTTAGAACAAGGCATAAAAACTGCCTTTATAGCAGGCCGGTTACAGGTTATTCAATCCAGATTCACAACTTTGCTGGATGTTTCACACAATCCACAGGCGGCCAGGCATTTGGCCCAGTTTATAAGGTCATATTATCCTAAAAATGCTGTTCACGCTGTATTTTCAGCACTTAATGATAAAGATATCCCTGGATTGATTGACGCATTGAAAGATTATGTTGATTATTGGCTGCCAGCACTGTTAACTTGTAAACGCGCTGCTACAAAAGAACAATTAACTCGCGCATTCAGTCTGTACGGATTGAGTCCAACTTGTTATAATAATCCTCTTTTGGCCTATAAAGCTGCAGAAGCTGCAGCAAAGCCTGGCGATTTGATTGTGGTTTATGGTTCATTTAATACCTTAAGCGCGATTATTCCCCATATCGAAGGGGATACTTCAATTGGAATGGGCTGTTGACAAGATGCCGCTTTGAGGCCTAAGCTGCTTTTTTTATAAAACTAAAGAACCAAGGAGATAAGATGAAACTAGTGATGGATGAGCGGGTCAAACACCGGCTTATAGGTCTTGCTGTTATCCTATCTATAGGCGCTATTTTTGCACCGGCTATTATGAAAAAATCCAGTCAACGTATTGATGGAAATGTGAATGTTTCCGTAAAATTACCAGCTAAACCAGCACAGCCTCATTTGGATATGGCTGAAAAAAAGGCAATGTTTGAGACTGTTAAAGTGGCCCATGTTGATCTACCCAATGTGAATAGCAAACAGCTACCATTGCCAAGTCTTGCTAAGGCTGAACAATTGAGCAAATCTATGGAAAGAAATGAACTGGCTGGTGAAACTCTGGCTCTTGCGGATGAAGAATTAATTCCGAAAACGTCCGCCCTGGCAACAGAAGCTCAGTCTTCAAAAGAAAACACGCCCGCGTTTAATAACAGTCATGTCGCAGTTGTTCATAAAGTTGCTAAAGGGCTCAAGTTTTCCTCACCTGCGGCTAAAGTTAAGACTAAAGATATTGCAAAAAACATAAAAGCTACTAAGCCTCTAGCAAAAACAATCAATAAACCTCTGGCGAAAAATACCCTCGGAACTTCGTTTAAAAAGGCTTATGCAATTCAATTGGCAACTTTTTCTCAACAGCATAATGCAGATATTCTAATCACGAGGTTGAAAGCTAAAGGTTATCCAGCAACTTTTACTAAAGTAAAAACTAATGATGGTTTTGTATTTAAAGTAATGGTGGGCCAAGTGAATAAAAATGAGCAAGCCCAGGTTCTACAAGCAAAATTAGCAAATGCTGTGCAAATTAAGGGTTTTATCGTTACCACCGGAGAGGGATAAACCGATGTGGTATTGGGTTGATCTTGCTATAGTTATAATAATTGGCTTGTCAGTATTTACAGGATTAATCCGTGGATTTGTAAAAGAACTCATTGCTCTGTGTGTGTGGATACTGGCATTTTGGGTGGCTTTTAATTATTCACAAAGTCTTGATCCCTGGTTACAAAAATACATACAAGATGTAACTGTCAGAAAAGCCTCAGCTTTTATTTTAATACTAATTGGCACCTTGGTTGCAGGCAGTATTGTCAATGCCACTCTGGGATTCATCCTGAAAAGGTCAGGTCTAAGTGGAACCGATCGCATTTTAGGAATGGGTTTTGGTTTTATTCGAGGCCTCTTTATAGTCGCTTTAATTATGGTTGTTATAAAAATGACCTCTTTACCTTATGAAGAATATTCAAAAGAATCAAAGCTCTATGCCAGATTTGATCCGATTGTGAACTGGCTTTCAGCGTCAATGCCTGACTTTATCCAAAAAGTTAAAACTTATGAGATTGGGTCTGGCTCTAAAGAACCTCCTAATAGAATTGGAAATGCCTCTGTTGTTAATTTACCTGAAGATTTTGAGTTTTCTGATGCTTAAAGATTAGATTATCTGAAATATCATATAGATTGGCCTGGACTTTCCCCTTGGTGCTTAGCTTTTTCGCTATTTCCTCCTTGCCTCGTGAGTAGATACCCCTTTTTCAGTCAACACTCGATCCGATTCTAGGTCATAGTTACTCGATCGCTATACACTGAGCCAGAATAGCTGGGGTAGAAAAGCATGGCTGATCTTTTTGTGCTTTTTTTTAAATAAAAAATAGGTTGCTCAAATTTTGTGCCAATCACTTAGCGGTATGG
>JACCSX010000002.1 GCA_013812775.1 Tatlockia sp.
TCTGGGTAGAGAACTACTGACGGAACAGTAGGTTGCATTCAGGTGGCTGCCTGCTGCAACAGTTTGTTTAGCAACATCGTGTCGCACTGGGTTGATTACAGATTGGGTACTTATACGAAGTTGGGGCTTTGCCTAAGTAATAAAAGCACAAATCCATTTTTTAACAAATATGTAAATTTAATATAATTAATGGTTTAATTTAATCCTGGATTATTGACAGTGAAATAGCTGTTCCCCGACTCTCATCGCAATGAACAAATTATGATCATTTATTTCAAAAGTATGTTAAAATATTAAGCAAAAAATTGGATAGGAATCTGAATTACTAATACTTATAATTTTTTGTATAAACCCCTAAAAACCCAAATGCCGAGAGAAGTAAAATGAAGGAAAAAAAAACGAAAGTACAGCCTACAGTTCATGGCCTATTTGACAGCTCATTTCTTACCAACCAAACTCTGTTACCTAAATTGAAAACAAATAGCCCCGATATGTTATTGAAAGCAATTTATAGCGGAAATCTAAAAACGGTTCAAAATATTGAGTCCACATTGCAGTACGCCGAGTTAAAAGAACAATGGATAAAAATTGATGCTAGAAATGCAATAGAACATATTGAAAACCTGATTCCAAAGGACCTATCTACCAATTCGAGTTATAAGGAGTTGGGAGAATGGTATAGTACAAATGAGGCTATGCCGTGGATTGAAAGTTATGACAACGCGTGCTTGTTTCACGAGGGGCTAATCCATTGGAACGAGAATCAATGGGTAAACAGGATCAAGCTATACCCAGAGGTATTATTGCATGGGTGGTTCCAACCGGGTAGTGAGTGTGTAATTGCGCCAAAAACCTGTCTTGAAACCAATTATAATGAAAAAACATCGATTAAGTTATTAATGGCTCCATCCCGAGAAGTGCATGATAACGTAGTGAAACTTATCCGTGAGGAATTGCTCGAGCTTAAATACCATGTTGAAATTTATGCTGGTGGAATGGACTGTGCCTCAACGGGAATATCGCTATAAATCGGCGAAACAAATTCAACTTGTTAAACTGAGCAGTTCACTAGAACATTTCAGGCTCCTCCCCTAATGTCGCTCAAAAAATAGACACAAACGATAAAAAGGAGATATACTGCGCTAATTTTAAATCTTGCTGTGAGCCAAATATAGATTAACCCTGGAGTCTTTTAAATGCTGAAATTTTATCTGGATAAAATCAAAATCAATCTTTTATCGGATTTAGAAAAGGTTAAGGAATTATTTCTTATTTTGATTAAACATGTTGAACTAAAGGAGTTAAAGCAATTACCTGATTTTAATTTTATCAAAAATATTGCCATGAACAATTTGACTGCTGAAAAAATATTTTCTTCTGTAGCAATTGTGCTGGTTCGTCAAGATAAAAATCTTTCAAGCATTCGATTTTTAGTTGAGGAATGCAATTTTGATTTAAAAACAAAAAGTGATGAAAATGGTTGCACCCTTCTTCATGAAGCTTGTTTGTATGGTTCAATAGAAATAGCGAAATACTTTTTGAAAATTGGAGCTAATCCAGATGTTCAAAATAACGATGGTATAACACCCTTGCATCAGGTAGTTCAGTTTTCGAAAAATTTGCCACTGATTGCTGAGTTAAAAAAATACAAAGCGAATATGAATATAAAAGATGAATATGGTATGGCGCCCATTCATATTGCAGCATTGCGTCAAAATATGCCTGCAATTTCGGCACTTAAATCGGCAAAGGCAAATATGAATCTTAAGTTTGGCCAACAAACCTGGCAAGAGCTAAGCCGAAATATAAAAAATGGTTCTATTAAGGTAAACGATGTCCCTCCTCTTCAAGTGGGAAAAGACATGGCTGAGGAAATGAGAGCAAAATTTTATAAAATACTTCTTCAGCTTAAATTCAATGAAAAGGAATTAGAAAAATTAATTGAATATCTTTTGAAAAAAAATGGATTAATGTCAAAAGATGAAGCGATACAGCTTGCGAATTGTTATGTGCTGAAAAGTTTTTCCCCTGAAGCTGAGGTCAATGGATTAAACCAATTTATCGAGTTGTTGATTAACTCTAAACAACTGACTTTACTTAACCGATCCTTGATGATTGTGCATACGGCATTAACATTATTGAATGGTGTCACCGGCCACGATTACTAGCCCACTAAAGTCATAGTTGGGCCACAATTACTAGCCCACCCTCTGGCCACCTCTGAGTTCCACTTTGGAATACCAAAAAATAG
>JACCSX010000012.1 GCA_013812775.1 Tatlockia sp.
ATTAGCTTCATCGGTTTTATCCGGCATTCTTCCTTGCATCTAACTCTTTGATTTAATAGAAATATTAGCATTAGATCATTTTATGCGATCTGTGTAAATAAATATCATCTTTTACAACAGGCCGGTACGTTATCTATCCCAAATCACGTTCTCTCGCCTTAAAATAAAAATAATAGATTGCTACCTAAATAAGTATTACTTGCTATACTTGTTATACATTTATTAATCTTGAGAATATTTATGCTAGCAGTGCGCCTACCTGAAAAATTAGATGAGCGTTTGTCAGAACTAGCCAAACGAACCCATCGCTCAAAAAGTTATTATGTTAAGCAAGCAATACAAGATTTTTTGGATGACCAAGAAGAGCACCTAATTGCTTTATCAAGGCTTGAAAAGAAAAATCCACGACTAACTCTTGAAGAAATGGAAAAACGCCTTGACTTGGAAAATTGAATTTGATGCTGATGTTGAAAAAGATCTAAAGAAACTAGGTCATACTGCACAAAAGCAAATTATTAAATTCCTCAGAGAAAAAATTTTGCCCGCTACTGATCCTCGATCGTTTGGCAAACCATTATCTGGTGATCTTTCGGGGATATGGCGTTATCGAACAGGCGACTATAGAATTTTAGCGCAAATTGAAGATAATAATTTTATAATAGTAGTTCTTCATGTCGGCCATCGTAAGAAGGTTTACAAATAGGCCTGCACAGAAACTTGCACTTTGACACAAACCACCTCCATTTTTAAATCCATTATGGAGATTAATTTCCCTTTGGACTAAATCAAAATGCTTTAGTATCCGCATTTTTGCTAATTATTCATTATTTAAATAATATCTTTTCCTTGAGGGACATTTGGCGCAACTAAGTACGAAATAATTCGAAGCAAAACTCTACAAAGCTTAATTTAATTCGAATATTTTTATAAGGTATTGAGCATATTATGGCCTAGTGAATTAACAGTTCCATCACTTAATTGATCTTTTTGAAAGAAAAATATACAATGCACTAAATTTAACCACTAAAGTAACTTTCAATGCAAGCAAAAGAAATCGGAAAAAAAATATATATCACCTCTCTCCATGACTATATATATGGTGACAAGGCTGTTATTCAGTCACGTGATTACCTGTCAGCATCCAAAACAAAAGAAAACATTTCTTCTTCTATCGAAAAAATTCAGGAAAAAGTTCATACCAATAGAGAAGAGGAAAGAAAGCGAAAGGTAAATGATTTTTATTCTCTTATGCAGGATAAAAAATTATCTCAGCAGTTTCGTTGTGCGCTGCGTAAGCTTAATGCCTCAAATCTTGAAACACTCTTATTCGGAAATACCTCTGATGACGTGAAATCGTCATATATACTTCCAGACGACGATGATATATCTCAATTATTCCTCGCAATCGATAAGGAATATTGTTTTTTTGCAAAAGATAAAATTGCAAACAAACAATTTGTCGTTTTTTTTCTAATGTGTAAAATTATTGCTGACTTTTTTGAAAAAAACAATGATGAAAAGAATACTGTAGCAGCAGAACATGCCTACAAGTTGCTTGTGTTTTTTGGTTACAATGAAAACGGTAATCCTTTTACGTGTCACCGGCCACAATTACTAGCCCACCCTCTGGCCACTCAAAGTAGCCCACTTAGGGTAAATTTTTTTACATCATTTGTCATCCTCCACTTTAAATTTTGGTATAAATTTTTTTCTATACGACTGCCCATCAAGAACTATTTTGTAGGCTTTATTGACCACGCGATCCAGGGCGGCATTCGCCATAACTTGATCATAAAATATTTCCATCCAGCCCTCTATTTTACGATTCGTTGTTATAATGAGCATAGAATTGATATGAACTGCTGCTATTAAATCATACAGGTCAGAGGATTGTTCAGGAGAGAGAGCCTTAAGCCCAAAGTCATCTAAAATCAGTACATCGTATTTTGTATAGCGTTTAAAAATTTCCCCCCATGTTTCATCTGCCTTGGATTGGTGGAACTGATTTAACAATTCATTTGTCCTCACAAAGCCTACTTTTTTCTGTCTTTGACAAGCCAGCAGACCTAATGCTTGAGCCAAATGAGTTTTCCCCGTACCTACTGGGCCCATGATGATAATGTGGTTCTTCTCTTTTATAAACTTACCGGTCATCAATGTTCGAATGGCCTGAATGACTTCTGTGGAGTAAGGCTTAAGCTCAAAGTTTTCAAAGCACTTAGGCTCTTCGAAACGCGCCTGCTTTATTCGCCTCAAGAGCAGTTGTTGTTGGCGCGCTTCGTCTTCATCCTGAAATAGCATGGAAAGCAGTTCTTCATAGGGAAGCGACGAGGCCTTAGCCTGATCAAGCCTTGCGATTAAGGTGCTGGGGATCCCGGTCAAACGCAGTTTTTTTGCAAGTTCCAACACGTCAATTTCAGACATAATGTGCCTCCATTGTTGAGGTATACTCACTGGCAGGACGCAGATAAGCCCCTGTATTGGACTCTATTTCTCGCCTGGTGGAAAAGGTTGATGTGTTTTTTTTATCCAGACCTTCCTCTAGAATTTTTTTCAATGACTTCTGAGAGTAATTGTCAAACAAAAGAGCTCTCAGGCAAGCCTCCTCAAGGCGTTCATTGCCATAAATCCCTGCTAACCGCAGGATGGCCTGGGCTTTTCTTAAGGCTAGCCGTGAGCCATCAGCTAGCACGACTGTTGTCATATGTTCAGTTGCCTGACCAATAGCGTTGGCGTTTGCAATACAAACCTCGGCCGAGTTTTCAAGATAAAATCGGGCTGATTTATGGTAGTCACCAGGATCGGTTGCCCACTGGCCCTTACCTTGCTGACGCACATGGGTCTTGATAAGTGCATGGTTTGCATAAGCTTTGACTGTCTTTAATCCCACTCTTATTTGAATCTGGCTGCCAATATACTGGGTTGGAACAGAATAAAAATTGCCTGATATGACGAAATGATGGTCTCGATGCACTTGACCTTCCGTCCATATTGGCATATCAAATGCGCTGGATGGTAGTGGTTTTAATCGAGCAATTTCCTCATTATTAAAAACATCAACCGGTTTTTCGCCAGTCGTGCTACAGACAACATGAGCTACTTTATTGGTGCACCAATCACGCCCAAAGGCATTCAGGGCAGCCAGGTTATCGTAGTGCATGCCGGCAATAACCTGCTCTTTAACCAATTGAACACTTCGCTCAACTTTTCCCTTGTGCTCTGGCGTGCGCGCCTTTGCAGGGTCGGCAATAAACCCATAAAATCGGGCTAATTCAGAATAAGTTTCATTAAGGGTGGGGTCGTAAATATCTGCCTTAAGTACTCCTGATTTTAAGTTATCGAGAAGCACGCAATGGGGGACTCCTCCAAAAAAATGAAAGGCATTAATATGGCTTTGTGCCCAGGACAGATGGTCTTGCGAATGCACAAATTCAACATAGCGGTAGCGACTATGGGATAGGGTCATGATAAATGCATAGGTCTTTTTATTATTGATAAGTCCAACGTAGGCGTAATCAACCTGGGCCTCATGTCCAGGTTTTGTTAGCAGATGCACCGTGGCTTTGGGTAAGGTTGGAAAACAATGCGCAATATAACGGCTAAGGCTTCTTCTACTCGTAGCAAGGCCTTGGGCTGTTAAAATACGATAAATTTGCTGATGGGTGATCCAGCGCTCACTGAGTAACGATTCTATTTTTTCGTGATAGAGCTTAAGCTCTTGTTTTGATTTGCTGGGTCTATTGGCTGCTGATAGCGTAATGATTTCATTGTGCACTTTTATGGCAATGCCTTCCAGTTCCTCGGTGCTGCTGTCAGAGGTATAGCCAAACCCATTCGCCATTGAAATATATTTGCGTATGCTCATCCGGGAAATACCCAGTGATTTCTCGATACAGCGTTGCGTAACACCATGGTGGTGCTGATAAAGAACCTCTCTGATTTCTGCCATTCTTTTTATCCTCATGTTTAACCAGTCCGTTAGTTGGGCAAAATTCCCAAACTAACAGCTATTTTTTGGTATTCCAAAGTGGAACTCAGAGGTGGCCAGAGGGTGGGCTAGTAATCGTGGCCCAACTATGACTTTAGTGGGCTAGTAATCGTGGCCGGTGACATTTTACGCATGTAGCCAAATACCTGACATCTTATCAATGCTATCAACAAGCTAATCCCATACACGATACACTTGCAGCGCATCAACTTCCTTATCCCCTGGATAAACAAAATAGTCAGGATATCAAGGGATGGCAGATATTTATCATGAAGTCAGGAAAATCTGCACTGAATTATTTCCAGCAGGCTTTGGCATTTGAAAATGTATTGCACCGTGCACCTAATAACACTGAAGAAGCTAAAAAAGTCAAAGCACAATTTAATTACAAAAATTACGATGCTTATCCAACACTGGCAGATTTATGCATGCAATACAATATGGCTGAAACCGTCTTTGAAAAATGCCTTGAAGTTGAAAAGAAGCGTAAATCAGGGGATTACCTACCAGATGTCTTGATTGATGGGAAGCTTGCAGGACATCCAGGATATTATATAGTCAAACTTCCTGTTGATGATCCACGTGCTTATATCCTCGGCAAAATCACAAATTGTTGTCAATCCATAGGCGGTAATAGTGAGCAAAGTGTGATTGATGGGATTACACTGTTGCATAATGGTTTTTATGTGCTGCTGAAAGGAAAGCCTAATCAGTTGCCAATGATAAACGGAAAGATAAATCCACATTTTCATATTGTAGGCGCAGCATATGCCTGGCTGAATCCAACTAAGGATGTGTTGGTGTTGGATTCATGGGAAAACCTTCGCAATAAGGATGAAAGGTTGGAGGTGAGTTTAATCGAAGAATTTAATGTTAAGGATGATGATGATATTTTCGTAAAAATGAAGGATGAGTTTGGAAGACAGCTTACACAGAATAACGAGATTATTATTATACGAATTGGCGGCGGCGGGAAAACACCAAAAGCATTGCTCTCTTTTGAAGTTTCTTCAGAAAAAATGCTGGAAGGAACTCAGTATGCTGATTCAATAATACAATTTCAAATATACTTGGATGTCACCAAGGCGTTCGCATTAAAAAGCGCCCTGCATGAAAAATGGATACAAGATGAGAATAAAATTTTTGGCATGGAGTGGAATGAATTTTGTAAATTTATACAAATAGATAACCTGGGTACGCGATCAGAAATTAAGGCCATAGAAGAGTTATTCCTGAAAACAGATAAGCATGTATTAGAAAATATATTCAATGAGGATATTATAAAAAAATTATTGGTGAAAAAGCCCGTACCTGATAAAGATAGTTGTAGAAAAATTCTATTTAAAATAATTAATTTGTTAATAAAGTATATTAGCCCCTACGATACTGATTATAGCAAAACTATATCCACAATTCTCAAAAGTAAATTCAGGTATGATTATTTAAGTTATTATGAATGCTTGTGCAAAAGGGAACAATATATACCTGTAATTCAGGCTAAATTTCATCAAAAGGGAATGTCGGCCCATAGAGTTTTTGAGGTATTGGAATATCCGGACCAATTATTAAGACTATTAATTGATAAAGAGACATTATTAACTTCAGAGATTTTTTTGCGAATATTTAAAGATCGTCCTCAAATCATTAATTGTTTAATTTTGCTAAGCATTGCGGGATTGTTAACGGAGATTACAGCCGAAGCATTAGTGCAAAAGCCTTCATGTTATGATGATTTCGGTGTGAACCATATGCCTTTCTTTGTTACAAATGTCTTTTGGATTTTACGTCAGAGCACAAGTTCTGGAGCGCTAGGCCTAAAAGAAATAAACTAAAGCATTACAAAAACTTGTTTAGAATTAGAATTAGCCATTGATGAAGATAAGTCGGTTCAGCTTTAAATTAATTTTAAAATGCTAAGGCTTTTTGTGCCACCAAGGGCTTAAAAAGTTTAACTTTAAATTACGTCGACCCAACGATAAGATGCATTAGGGCACTGCTTGATGAAATTAATTTGTTGACATATTTATTTTAATAGTTTGGGAATGATGCCGTCACATTATAAATATACAATATGATATTTATTATCTCGTAAATAAGAAAATTTAGAGATCAATGTAATTTTAAAAATGTCTATTTAACAATAGATAGGGTATTACAGTAACTTTTAATTCCAAATGATTGTAACGCCCCATAAACGGCTTTTAAATTCCTTGTGAATATTAATGAAAAACTGTTGGAAATTGAAATCTTTTCTTTTATGTATTAAAGATACAGTTGAAACCAATCATTTAAACTATTAATGAAGTAAAACAATGTTATTAACCCTACTATCAATATTGACCTGCATAATTTTAGTCATCTCCCTCATTGAAACGGCGTGGGGATTACAATCGTTGACCAGGCTCGAAACTATTTCTCCTTCAATTAATACTAAGGACAAGGTTAGTATTGTCATTACTGCCTGCAATGAAGAAGAGCATATTAAAGAAACTTTAGCCCATTTAACCAATCAGGTTTATTCCAATATAGAAATATTATGCATAAATGACCGCTCTACTGATGAAACAGGCCAAATTTTAAATAATTTTGCAAAAGAAGATACTCGAATTAAGGTGAAGCATATAACTGATCTCCCTGCTGGGTGGTTAGGTAAAAATCATGCCGCCTATACAGGAGCCTCTCTTGCAACTGGGGATTGGTTGTTATTTATTGATGCGGATGTTTTCCTTAAACCCTACGCATTATCCCGCGCTCTAAACTATGCGATGAGTCAGGGATTAGATCACTTAAGCGCTTTCGCACATTATAAATGCCATGGATTCCTATACAATATTGTGCACCTTGTTTGGCAGGGTCATGGCTTAGTCATTCCATTAAAGCCTTGGCTGGCAAAGTCAAGACACTCGAAAAAATCAATGAATTTGGGCGTTTTTTGTTTAGTTAAAAAATCAGTTTATGAGGCCTGTGGAGGCCATGAAATAGCTCCTTTAGAATGTGTAGAAGATTTCCGCCTGGGTGAACGTATAAAACAAAGTGGCTACTTACAGGAAGTAGTGAGCGCACAAATGGATATTTCAATTAGCTGGTATGCCACCTTAAGAGACCATATCCATGGGTTTAAGAAAAATGTCTTTGCTTATTTTCGTTATCGCCTACCCCCTGTGATACTTGGGATAGTGGGATGGTATGTCCTTTTTGTATGGCCAGAGTTTGCCTGTTTTCTTACGGATGGGATTTGCCAATACATTAATTTAGTGAATACTTTTTTGCTTTTTTTACTCTATCTTATAGTAAGTAAATTTTTTAAAGTTTCCCAATTTTATGCCTTTTTTTATCCCCTGGGATTAATCGTTTATCCTTTTTTCATACTCTCTTCTGTGTATCATTTTTATAAAAATAGAGGAATTTATTGGCGTGGTACTTTTTATGATGCAGAAACGCTACGTAAATCGTAGCAGTCTTGCCAGGTAATAAAGATATTAAAATGAAACTTTGGTTAGCGGTAACTTTTCCATTTTTGGTTTTAAATATATTTGAATACGCATTAGCTATTAGCACTTAGGAAGTAATGGAACAGCCAACCCACCGCGATTTTTACACGAGATTTTCCAAAAACCCAAAAAAATACAACATAAACGCTATTGAGTGGGTTTAACTCACCACCTAAAGAGGTCGTTTTGTTCATTATACCAACCCGCCCAGGGGTTCATTTTCATCAAAATAGAGGCCCACGCGATTATCGGTATAGGCCCTCGGGGAGTAACGGAACAGCCAACCCACTTAAGGCTTAGATTAATTTGCATAAAATGTTTCGAGATTAGAGTTTGGAATTGTTAAATGTTGGCTCGGGCAGGCTCATGCGGGACGGGGAACGGGCGATAGCGCCGCGACAGCGGATTTATTAGCCATGGAGACCTTATGTGATCTAAGAACCCTAGAGTTTATTAGCCTCGAATCGCTCCTCAAAGAGCCACTCGCATTCGAAAACCCATTTTCTGCTTCTCAATCTGGCTAAATTTGATAAAAATTGATGGGGTTCGGTAGAATAGACACTGAACACTTTAATCAATGATAAATTTTAGTACAATATTATTACTCTCTCATGTTTTCAATCATTAAGCGACAGCGACTAGTTGGTTGCTGTCGCTTAATGAATAAAACAAGAGAAGGGAATGGCGTTTTGTAAAAACTTAACATCTTATCATTTTTTGTAGAGCCAACTTATCCTATAACTTTGAACATCCCAAATGAAAAAAGTATCTAAGATCTAATTCTTAACTGCCTATGATTTATCTAAAAAGATTAGGTCATCGCCGGCTTCTAAACCAGATAACCATTAAAGGGAGCAGGTTTCTGAATCTATGTGCTGGTTACCTACTTCTAGTAACTTTATAAGTATCGACTCGAGATCTCTAAATTCCGCGGTTCTTATTTTACATAGGGTCTCCATGGCCAACAAATCGTGGTGTGCGCCCTCCCAAGCATCAATCGGCAGCCGCCCGATCGGCATCGCGCCTTTACTTCTCGCAAAATCAACACCTAATCTGAATCCCGAGCGATCCTCGAATTTTTTATTTAACTCTTTTGTCATCGGCGGTTGCTCACTAAATGCTGGCAGTGGGTGAAAAGGTATCTCACTACAGTACTCAAAAACGACATGCATGGGCAGTAATTTCTGAGCAGAACCCACACCCTCACGCCATTGTTTGTCAATTTCATCCCGGCTCTTTATCTGGTTAGCGGCATCATTGACTTGAGTTCGAAGTTCTTTAATGATGGTGCTTTCAAAATCAAAGTGCCCTTCGGTGATGATCTCACCGTGTAGTTCATAGGTAACCCCGTTTTTCTTTAGCTCTTCATATTGTTTTAATAAGGCATTTTTTACCGGTTGCCCTTCTTCATTTAGCGGCAAGCAGTGAAGCATCTTAGTCCACATGTATTTATCTAAAGCCCAAAGGGCGTATTGAAAACCGCTAATATTGAAAAATCTACGGCCTGAATAATCGGTGACAGGTCCTTTTTGGGTAAGTAGATTACTATTTTTCAAGAGCATGGCTTCTACTTTATCGTATTCACCATGAACCACAGCTAATAAGAATTTTCGCACATCAAGCATGGGTTGAAATAATTTAAAGACTTCCGGGGACGTGAGGGCAAGATTGGATAAATTATTGGTATCAAGTCGAGCGCCTATCTCTTTCTTTATTTCGTCGGGCTGACCGCTATAGCTAAGTTTGCTAATGGATTGTCGAAATTGAGTAATCAAGTCGAAAATCGTATTAAAAAACCAGGCATTGTCTGATGCTTTTAGTAAATCATCTACTTGTTCAGTGGTTGGATTGGTAAGGTCAATGGCTGCAAGTGCGTTAGATAAGCTATAAGACCAGAGGTTAAACCAAAACCGTTTGTACCAGGGTAGCTCGGCATAAGTTTGCTTTAGTCGTCTTAAGACTTTAAGGTAGTTCTCGCTAGTAATGAGCATGATTCTTTTCCTGGTTTGCCGGATATCTCGTATTAAGATGTCTTGTATTTTAATTGAACATGATGGCTTTGTAAAATACCTGCTATTTCCAACTTACAACCGGTAATAAAGCGGGCTATGCCATTATGGAGTTTGAATCGCTTTTTCTGCTTTAAATGAGATAGAATTCGTGCTTTTAAATTGCTTTAACAAAGGCAAGCTTAATATAAAACTCGAGTTTGGCGGAGCTTATCAGTTAGGGCGCATAGGTGGTAATTTTCTTTTTGCAGGGCGATGCTTTTCAATCCGCATGCCGGATGCGCGGTTTTAAGATGAAAACAATAGGTATTTACAAAGCCATCGTGTTCAATTAAAATACAATTTATCTTAATAGGAGATATTCGGCAAACCAGGAAAAGAATCATGCTCATTACTAGCGGGAACTACCTTAAAGCCTTAAGACGACTGAGGCAAGAGTATTCAGACTTACCCTGGTATAAGCGCTGGTGGTTTAGCCTATGGTCTTATAATCTGTCCTCTGGACTAGCAGCCCTTGACCTTAACAATCCAACCACTGAACAAGTAGATGAGCTACTGAAAGCATCAGACAATGCCTGGTTTTTTAATACGATTTTCGACTTGATTACTCAATTTCGACAATCCATTAGCAAACTCAGCTTTAGCGGTCAGCCCGACGAAATAAAGAAAGAGATAGGCGCTCGATTAGATACCAATAATTTATCCAATCTTGCCCTCACGTCCCCCGATGTCTTTAAATTATTCCAGCCCATGCTTGATGTTCGCAAATTCTTATTAGCTGTGGTTCATGGTGAATACGATGAAGTAGAGGCCATGCTCATAAAAAATACTAATTTTCTTACCCAAAAAGGACCAGTCACCGATTATTCAGGCCGCAGATTTTTCAATATTAGCGGTTTTAAATACGCCCTTTGGGCTTTAGATAAACACCTGTGGTCTAAGATGCTTCACTTCTTGCCGCTAAACGAAAAAGGGGAAAAGATAAAAATAGCTTTATTAGAACAATACGAAGAGCTAAAGAAAAACGGCGTTACCTATGAACTAAACGGTAAAATCATCACAGAACAACATTTTGATTTTGAAAACACCCTCATTAAAGAACTTCGAATTCAAGTCAATGATGCCGCTAACTGGATAAAGAGTTGGGCTGAAATTGACAAACAATGGCGTGAGGGTGTGGGCTCTGCTCAGAAATTACTGCCCATGCATGTCGTTTATGAGTACTGTAGTGATGTACCTTTTCATCCTCTGCCAGCATTTATTGAACAACCACGGCTGACAAAACAGTTTTATAATTGGCTAAATGATAAGTACGAGGATTGGTTTCATTTGGGGTCCAGATTAGGTGATGATTTTGCAATATGTAAAGGCGGCGCTGACAACGCGGGCTTCCTGGAGCGCGCGGATTCCGGTGGGGGGATTACGCCCCGCGATTTAGTGGCCATGGAGACCTTATGTGATCTAAGAACCGCGGATTTTATAGATCTCGAGTCGATACTTATAAAGATGGTAGAAGTATGTAACCAGCAAACAGATTTAAAAACCTGCTCGCTTTAATGTATCTGGTGCAGAAGCTCGGCGATGTCCTAATCTTTTAGATATATCATAGGCAGTTAAGAACTAGATCTTAGATACTTTTTTCATTTGGGATGTTCAAAGTTATATGATAAATTGGCTCTACAAAAATACAAAAAATATAAGTTTTTATAAAATACCATTCCCTTCTCTTGTTTTATTCATTAAGCGACAGCACCTAGTTGAGTTGGTGAGTCGACCGAGGGAACTTCCCCCTCAGCCGCTCTCAGAACCGGACGTGATACTCTCGCATCATCCGGCTCCCATTAAGTCAACCCTTCTCGCCAATGAACAAACAGCCTAGGCTTTTCTTTGTGGATTCTTTCCATCAATTTGCCGGCCTTGGTTCTGCTGTTGTTTATTGATTTGTACTTCTTCTTTGCCAGGCCAAAAACGTATTGTTGACGCATCGCCAAACTCGATACATTGAGGATCGTGAGTATTGTCCATAATAAGCAAGCCATCCCCTTAGCCCGGGTTGATGAAGTCAGCCAGTCTTGAAGACTTAAGGACGTGTTATTTCGCCAATTACCCCTTCGCAGTTTGCCAGGGTCATCATTTCGGGTGACTAGATAACGTGCGCGCCTCGTGGCGTACGTGTCATTCCACTGGGTCAATTGGCGACAGACTGATTGGCTCTTTCTAATTAGCCGGCATTTATTGAGCCCTATAAAATATTCAGATTTGGTTTTGGAAAACATATAGAGATGAGCATCTTGTTTGGTTAACTTTTAATATATTGTGGACTCAGATCTAAAATATCAACCGATATAGCTGTGTCGTTTAATTTATACTCGGAAATAACCTGAATAAGAATATCAAGGATCTGTTTAGTTACTTCGAATTTAATTGTATCAGGTCTGCCTGGAAGTATTTTAATGGTTAAATGAATAAAGGACGTTTTGTCAAAATCGCAACCAATAAAACAATGATCATAAATCGCTACCCTACTTTTACAAGAGGTTATTTGTGTTGGTAGTTTCACTTCCAAGAATCGGTGCAATTTTTGAAACAGGGATTTAAAATCAATTGCAGACGCAATGCTGTTACTGCATTCTAGGATTAAATGGGGCATACCTGAACTCCCTTAGGCCCAAAATCCTTGTTGGATGAATACATAATCTCCGCATCTCCCTGCTCTAGCTTTAAAATAAGTGATCATTTTTTTATTTGCCCATCAACTTCTCTTTCACCGTTTTCGGTCGCATGCCATGGAATCAACTCTCCATTATTATATTATTCAATGCTCACTGGAAAGTAGTTGATAATCAATTTCTATCATTTTATAACCTTTCATTGGTCATGATTTAATAGATGCTTTGGCAATAACAAAGGTGCCAACACCCCAAATTCCTGCTCTAAATAAATGCAAGCACGATTGATTTCAGGGTGGTAATGACGTGTGAGCATAAGATTAATTCATTCTAGTTTATAAATTGGCTTAGAGTTTAAATGAAAATCATGCTTTCAAACAACAAGCCGCCCCTCTATTTATTGATAAAGACCACCGCCACTGGAGCTACGCCTGGGGCGCTATAAAATTATCTTGTGGTTATTTCATCAACAAATTCACATGGTGATCGAATTGATCTCGAGTAACTCAATTTTCCAGCCTTGAAGTACAACAATATCTCTTAAAGAAATATCATAAAATTTTGCTGTTTTATCATTATCAAAGGCGATAAATGCAGGTTGGCAGTATTGCCCATGTTCTTTCACACCAGTTAATACGCTTTCATGCTGCTTAATGAACTCAGGCAGCTCTTTCCCAACAACGACACCATTGCTTTCTAACCCACTCGGGTACATGTGGACAGGTCTAGGTGCAGGTAGCTCAATCATCGAGACCGTAAAACCATCTTCCAAAAGCAAGGGGTTTTTCAATATTAAAATAGAAACAGCTCGATCATTAAACTGTGTTTCCGGCTTAGAGAGTGAGGCGGCTTCAAAAATAGTGTCCTTAGTTACTTCTATTTTAGCTCCCTCTTCTTTATTAGTAATAACACCAGCCTGCTCAGTTACAGGCTGACTATCTCGAGATGCGTTCACCACGGAAATGCCTGGTATTCTTGCCTGCTCGATACTTGTTTTAAGCTTTTTTTGCATGATTTCACTCAAAAGTTTTTTAAAGGATAAGCGCTTTGCAATCCATAAAAATTTAATGCAAAACTTTTTTACCTCAGTACCTTTACCGGAAAACAATTGGATATATTCAAGTCAACGTCTATTTAAGTGAGTTGGCTGTTCCGTTACTCCCCGAGGGCCAGTACAAGCTCACAGAGCTGTTACCTAAAGAAATAAAAACATTACTTCCGTCTATAGAAGAGTTAGAAGTTGAATTATCAAAAGAGCTAAAAAGCGAAGAGAATGACATGCAATAAAAATAAAAAATAGGTTTTTATTGCATCTGAGCTAAAGCATCAAAGTTAGCATCTTTTTGAGTATGATCTATTTGCAAAATAATGTGAGTTCATAATCAAATCCATTTGCAATTTATTGTGGTTTCATTGAAATATATTGCAGAATAATGTGGGTTCATTTGCAAAATAATCTGAGCACAGCCAATTCTGTTTGCAGTTCCTAACAGCTAGCCGCTTGTCTTTTGGATTAAGACTAGGGCCTTTAGGAACTGCCCAGCTTTTTAAGACGCCTTGAAGTTCCAAACGAAAATCATAATGAAGATGGCTGGCAGCGTGTTTTTGGATAACATACAGGTGCGGCTTTCCTTTCGTTACATTCCCCTTCGGTTCCGATGTTTTTGAAAAATCCTTTTTTTCACGATACCCGTTTAAGCTCATATGAATTCCTCAAGCAACTCTTTTTTAATAACTATTTTTTAAAATTTGGCATTTTCATTTCGTTGCTTCCAGATTCTTAATATGGTCTATTTTCCAGGATTTAAAGAGAATATTACGGAATTAAATAAGGGGTTTGGCATGCAAAGTAGTGAAAAGTAACTGCAGCATTCTAGTTAAGAGCCTTTAAAAAAAAATTGAATTTTGGTTGCATATATTTAAAAACTGATCTAATCCTTAAAGTTAACAACTACAAAGGAGAGCACCAACATGGACAATCAAAATCGCCCAAATCAGCCAGGCCAAGGTCAACAAGGTCAAGAGAAACCAGGTCAAAGCAACCCAGGCCACAATAGACCAGGCCAAGGTCAGAATGATCAAGGTAAACCCCGTCAAGACAAGCATGATCAAGACAATGAACAAGGCGGACAAAACCGTCCAAGATAATTGTTTTGAGAAAAAAGAAAAGAGAGAAAGTGCATTTTATGCACTTTCTCTCTAAGAATAGGCGCCCTAAATCTGAGATCAACTTCGGTTTTCAAAGTTACCTCGAATCCTTTTCTCACTTCGGGATTAGTTGTCTAGTTACTGTTGGGAAGGAATGTTGCTAGTTTAGCAATACCAAAACAATTAAGGATATCAATCATGGACGATAACAACCCTAATAACCCTAATAACCCTAATAACCCTAATAAGTCTTGGGCGACGACCATTGTTATAGTAATACTAGCCTTAATCCTTTTATTTTTTATGTTTAGGTCTCCAAACAGAGTCGATAGAAATGAGCCAACGACTACAAATCCAAACTCAACAATTCAAACACCTGTGTCTAATCCACCCAATACAAATACCAATAATAACCCCGGTGCTCACATCCCAAATAAAACAAATTCACCGACAAATGTACCTTAAAAAGTGGAAGTGGGAGACTTCGGTTTCCCATTTTTTGGTATTGTGTTAGGGGATTAATGTAACCCGAACCATCCTGAGGGCATAAAGTAGCTTTAGTCAGTAGCCTTAAAGCGCTTCTAGTTCAATGAGCGTCACCTGAGGTGTTTTGGTTTTTAAAAAGCTTAGTAAAATTTTATAAGTATCAAATTCACTCGTTGGCTTGGTAATGGTTAAAATCATTTCTTATTGCACTGTGAAGAAGCCCGTGGGGTATAAACAGCGAAGCAAACAGCAGCTTACCTCATCCATTTCTACCGCAAAGTGTTCTGCTTTATTCAGTGAGTCAGGCATCAACTCAAAAAAGAGCCCATGACCGGCACTGGGTTCCAATACTCTACTGAACGGTTTTTTAAGCAAAGCCAAGGCTTCATAAATAAACCGAATCAATTCCTTTGGTGTGTAATAGGGGTTAATTCCATATAGCGCTGGTTTATCAAGCATCAAAAGTTACAACCCATATGGTAAAAGGGTTATCGACAAAATAATGGAAAATTGAAGCGAATTATATTTTGTTCAAAAACAATATCATTATTAGTTACAAATTAGAGCAAATAATTCTATTAATGCTCATTTTGAGCATCATTTAATAGGCGATGCTGATAAACAAGCGCTATATGGAATTAACCCCTATATGCTTATACAATTCCTTCTCTTCTACGTTGGAGCCGATCAACTTTTCCAGGAGGGGCGCTGCTTTGGATAGAAGTAGGACCTCGTCATGAAAAGTAACAAAATCACCGGGTGAGTGTTCGGTAAACGCTTCTCCCAAGTAAAAAATAATAAAATAAATAAATTTTGTTTGGCTCAATGATTGCTCTTTGAGAGAATGGGGCAGCCAATAAAAGTAGAGACTTAAACCACCAGTGCCAATTTTTGCCTTGGATGATTTCCTCCAATAGGCGTATTAAGTCGTTCATTATTGTATATCCATAGCCCTTGTGTAGCATGGTGTTGAACTTCGGAAAATAGATTCAAATAAATATTGGTTTAGCCAATCATACCGAATTAGAAAGAACTATTTAAACTAATTATATTGTTTGTGATAAAAAAGGTACCGGCCTGTTGTAAAAGATGATTAAAGATTGATCTAATTTTAAATATAGTAGCACCCAAAAAGAAGTTGCAAAAAAAACCAACCGTTTAATATTAATGGCTATTGCAGCCATATAAGCTTGGATTTGGACTTCGCCTAAGCCCTTCACTTTAGCTCTTGATAAATTATGATAGTTTTTAAGCTCATTCATAACTCCTTCTATTTTCCATAAACGTTCTCTCATTTTTTTCTTAAATTCCTCTGTTTCCATTTCTAATTTTACTTGTTGGAAAATATCAGCATGGATATGCATAGCAATTTTTCGTGTTTCTCTTCCTTTTTCTTGCGGTATTTGGCAATCAGCTCTAATCCCACAATTTTTGCAATCTTTTGTACTGGTACGATAAGCAATAAAACCCTCAGAGTTTAATTTTCCAGCCCGCAGCTCGATATTAGCAGGACAAATATAGGTCTTTTTTTCAGCACTATAATGAGTACCAGGTATGTTCGAATATTGATTATTACCGCTGCGAGTCGTAAATAAAGGCATAAAGAAACGCATTCCTGCATTTTGCAATGAAGAAAGTATCTCACCAGAACCATAAGCTCTGTCAGCAATAACCTCGCGAATTATTAAAGCAGATTTATTTTTTACCTGATTAAGTAATCCAATATAGGGTTGAGAATCATGTACTGCTCCAGTGGTAATCTTTATAGCAGCAATAACTCGGCTTTCACTATCACAACAAACATGAGCTTTATATTTTAAGCCCCGTAAAGTTCCTTTTTTAAAAGCTAATGTTGCATCAGGATCGGAGGTACTGCGGTGAGTTTTATTTGAAATTTGCCAGTCCTTTTCTACTATCCCATTCTCATTGGGTCTTCTATTTTTAGAACCCATGTCATTGATGGGTTTCATTGAATTCAATGAAGCCTTTGCCTGGATAAGTGTGCTATCTGTCATGATGCTCTGACTATTTAAAAGCCCAGCTTTTTGACATTGATTAACAATAGCATCAAAAAATTGCTCAAAAATATCGGTTGAAAATCTTTTCTTAATTCGACTTAACGTTGCATGATGTGGAATGGTGTCATTTAAAGTTAATCCGCAGAACCAACGATAGCTTAAGTTATAGCGAATATGTTCCATGAGTTGTCTTGTCGATTTGATATCATAAATATAGCCCACTAAAATAATCCGAAAGAAAAGCTCAGGGGCTAAAGAAGGACGCCCATTATTGGGGCAATAACAAGCTTCAGTAACCTTATCAATAAAATTGAAATCAATAATATTATTAATTTTCTTTAGAAAGTTATCATTGGGTATTAACTTATCTAGAAGCTGATAATTAGCTTCATCGGTTTTATCCGGCATTCTTCCTTGCATCTAACTCTTTGATTTAATAGAAATATTAGCATTAGATCATTTTATGCGATCTGTGTAAATAAATATCATCTTTTACAACAGGCCGGTA
>JACCSX010000065.1 GCA_013812775.1 Tatlockia sp.
GTGAGGAGGAGCGAGATCGAAGCTGACGGTTCGAGACGTCGCTCTCGCTCCTCCTCACCGCGAACGGATCGCTAAATTTTTTATGAACCCGGGCATCCTAAGACCTTCGAAGGACAGCGCGAACGAGCTCGTCATCCAGAGCTAGCGAAGGATCTCCTGAAATTAGCTCGTAGAGATCCTCGCTACGCTCTGGAAGACGCGAAAAGGATTAAGAGTCCTGGTGCTCTAAATGATGAGCTTGGACGAGCCAGACGCTCCCAATAAATTAAATCACTGACGCTGTTCTAAATACTCGACTGTTTTTTCCCAGATGAAGTCGTAAGAACTATTGCCCTTTAGTGCTACCTCATTTTGGTAGTTATACAGGCCGTATAAGGTATACCAAAGTGGCCACTTATGGTCGTGGTTATTGATAAGCCAGAAGCCTTCCTGTTCACCCTCTTCAGTCACTTCATTATTGTAGATCTGCCAGTATAAGATATAAGGCACTTTCCATCGAAGAAACTTTAGCATAATCTCACGATTTTTTTGCTCGTGTTTTTGCTGATTGTATTGGAATGCTCGCGCTTGCATCGCCATTTCACCAATAAAAACTCGTTTTCCTGTGATGCGGGCTTTTGGCTTTAGTTGAGCTGCGAGGTAATCCAAGGTCTCGTTTATAACGGCCTGACTTTGATTTTGCACGTCATAGGCTGAGTAAGATATGTAATCAACATTAGTTTGGTGTAATACAGCATTTGCCATGCGCATTTTTTTATCATGCGTTGCGTCCAGGACTCGATTCACTTCGGCATAAAGATACACTTTTGATTTAGACGGGAAATCCCGTCTTGCATCATCCACTGCTTGTTGGCGCGTGTTCAGCCAGGCTGCCATATTATCGGCATTGACTTGTTTTGGTTCGGTAGTACAGGGTTCGACTGTACAGTGCTCTTTGAGTCGCAACAGGTACCAGTCACCTTCCCAGTTTCCGAGAAAAAAAGTTTTCTCGCTATCTTTAAATTGGGTCAAAAGCTGTTTAGCAAATTTATAGGTTTCCTCATATTCTGATATGCGAGCTTCTTTAGAGAAACCATTAAACCAGGTATCACCATTAGAGCGCCACCAAAAAAAATAGCTATCAAAGGGCATATCAAGAACAGCCTTTAAGGCTAGAGGATTAGAAGATTTCGTTTTGATAATACGAGAACCAAGTTCCAGAATATCAGATGCTGACTCGGCAACAGAACATTTTGACCCGCAACCATAAAGGTTAGGGAAGGCTTGTGTACCAATAATCTGGTTAAATTTACCTCTGTTAGCCTCAAGATTCTTTTTTGAGTCTTCCGCAAAGGCTTCACAGGCCACTAATGAATGGAGCAAATAGATTATTAGTCTGATTAATTGACTGCTTTTTTTAAAATTCATCTTAGCTCCAGAAAAATGGCGCAAATCCCCAATTTTCTACAGCTTAACTTAAAAAACATATAAATTAATAGACATAGAATTCTTTTTTTGCACAATACAGAAACGAGTGGTTTGGGTCGCGACCCAACAACACATTATGCAGATCTCTCGCTGCACTCGGGAAAACAATAGTTGTGATTCAGTGATAAAGGTTCTGCTCCAAGTGTTTCCATCAGATTTGCAGTCCTTTTAGAGAGTGTGCCAATTCGAAATTCAGGACAGATTTTTTCAACCTCTATAATAGCTTGATTGATATCCAGTTTTTGATCTTGAGAATAGGCTAGCAATATTTGTAAACCCTTTATTTTTTCTTTTTTTCTATCTTTATTAGGATAGGGCCAAATACTATCGATTTCTTTTTGTAGTTGCCAGATAGCTTTTTGTATTTCAAATTGTTGGTCGTCACTAAACCAGGAGTCTTCAACTTTCTTAAAATTAAAGGACTTTTCATCATCTTCAAAAAATGAAAATCCTTTGAAAAAGGATTTTAGACTAAGGAATGGGGCAGAGGGAAAAGAATTAATTGCCTCATCCAGAGTAATACGATTTTTCGGATCGATCTGTAACATCGCTGATAAAATTGAACGAATATTTTCTTTCTCTTCAGAATCCATATCTGTAATTCCGTGGAAAAGCCCTTCCAAGCGCTCTGAGGGACTGAATTCACAGGATTCATAGAGATCGATTTCCGGATCATAGGTAGCAAGATCAACACGCCAAACCAGGGCAAGAACACGTGCCATAGAAAATACATCCGCTTTAGAAGTCACCAACCAACGCTCTAGCAACACTTCGGGGGCAAAATAGCTTGGTGTAAATTGTGTTTCTTTCTCTGGCATTTTTGCATCTCTGGCAAGGCCAAAATCAAAGATTGTTGCAGAAATTGTGGGAATCAAATTAACAAAAATATTTTCTGGTTTGATATCTCCGTGAATTATACCTTTGTCGGTAACCCGTTCTTTTAAATCAATTAACAAGGCTTTAGATAGGTCATAACGTTGCTTAGTGGTTAAAACTTCTATTCCCTTGATGTCATCGTCGAGAATCTGCCAAAGTTCTCGTCCAGCAAGCTTATCCATAACCATATAACTGCGATGCGCTCTTTCAGAGATTTCAACAACCGTTGGTTGTTTGATAGCGAGATCCCCAGCTCGGTTTGATAATTCATATTCATTTTGCAAATTTTCTAAAGGATTTTTCTTAGCCTTATGTTTCTGAATTTTGACGACTCGGCGCTTACCATCCTTCCCTTCTTTTTTAAAGCGAAAAATAGCTTCATTAAGGGCTAAAGTCCCTTTAATCATTGCTACCTTACCAAAAGAACCTTTACCCAGAAATTTTTCTTTATTGGATATTGCTTCATAACGAACGCCTATTTTCCCTTCGTTCCTGTCACGTTGAAACGTATCATTTTTAAATTTAAATTGTCTGCCATTCGTAAAGGTAAAGGTTTCACTCTTTTGCCAGAATGTTTTCCCAATCTTCGATTGATCTTCAAAAAAATTAAAAAGAAGTTTGGCCTTTTCCCTATCGAGCTTTTTTAAATTAATTTCTATAGTCATATTTAAACTCTTTGGAGTGTACTTTTATAACTTCCATAGGCTCGATCAGATTATAATTAAAAAATCGAACCTGGCGCGTTTATCATATCAGAATGAAGATAAGGACGTGAATGCAATTGACTGGTAATAGTGCATGGCATTTAATTTCTCTTCTATATTGGTAGTTGTCAATGTCCGATCTTCATGGTGTGCTACAGCATTGCTGATTACAAACTTGGGTAATAGTTGTAAACATATTATAATTAAAATATCTCCACTAAATGAAGAAACCACTATGACTAAAGTAATTAAACAACCTTATAAAAAATTATGGCGTTCGCGAACAGACCGTAAAATAGCAGGAATTTGTGGAGGCTTGGCAGCTTACTATAATGTTGATCCTATTTGGATACGCTTACTCTTCGTTGTATTTTTCCTACTGGGCGGCGCTGCTTTCCTTGCCTATATTATTATGTGGATGTTGATACCGCTTGAACCGGAGGGATGGCAATAAGTTTCATTGGTCATCTTGAGCACTGCAAGAGATGACCTGATTCAAATCAACTCAGGGTTTTGGCAAATTATCGCAAACTGGTGCTGGTTCCTTAACAGAATTAACCTGATTGAAGAATGAGTATTTCGAGACCTGTCTTTGCGGAATAATTTCCTGTTGGGAACTTAATTGCTGGAGAATGCTAGTGACTATCGCTTTAGGCCTTGCTGGCTCAATTGGTGCGGGAATAGCTTTTGCAACGATTGGTTTAGCATTATGAGCAAGATTTAAGCGAGTTCCATCCGGATCGATTTCTTTTAGCGCCAGAAGAAGAGCATCCCTTTCAGTGCAGGTTTTTCCTTTAAAAAGCTTGTTGTGACTTAGATCAATCGATGTAATTGCTTTTGGAATAGTTTTCAAAAATGCAATAAGTTGTTCGTTACTAAGGTATTTTATTGACTTGTCATCAGAAAAATCAAGGGTGGTTAGAGTGGAAGGAAAACCAGAAAAAGCTTTTTCCAATTCGATGCATTTCTGATCGGAAAAATGGTTATTGCTTAATCTCACTGCTGTCAAAGTAGGAGGAAAACCTGAAAAGGCTTCTTTTAACTCATAACCTCTCTTATAACCAAGTTTGTTGTAACTTAAATCCGCATAGCTAATATTTTTGGTAAAAGCAGCAAAAAAAACTTTGAGTTCAAACCCACTTTTTTCATAGAGTTCGTTAAACCACAAATACAGGGAATTAACGTTGGCAGGTAATCCAGAAAAACTCTCTTCAGTACCAGCAACTAATTCATTATCGCTTAAATCAAGGTCACTAATCATTGGGTGGATGGCAGAAAACACATCCTTTACTGCAGCAACTCCCTTAGAAAAAAGGCTAATTGCGGCAAGATCAAGGAAAGTGGTTTCAGGCGAAAGGCTGGAAATATCAGCTATCAGCTCAGGACCACATCGATTCTCAACTCTATGATTAATCAAATTTATTGACTCAAACAATTGTTAAACGTCTATCTTACAGTTTAATTAATTTAGCAGCAATCACAAGCAATTTATTCACATCTAGAGTTAATTTTATTCAAAACAACTGCTATCCTCAAAACCAAATGATACTAAGGCAGGGCTGTGCAAAATTGATGATTACTACAACTATCCTTCCCTTTTCTGAACTGAGCATCGATATTTTATATGACATTCTTGCCTTACGTTCTGAGATCTTCATTGTTGAACAGCAATGCACTTATCAAGACATAGATTACCGAGATCAAAAGGCGCAACATTTACTCGTTCACGAAGAGGGTAGACTCATTGCCTACGCCCGAATACTGGCTTATGAGGATGCTTACTCGATGAGCTTTGGCCGTATACTTATTATCCCGTCCTATCGTAATAAAGGCCTCGGGAAAAAGTTAATGACCCTTATCCTGGATTATTTAGATTGCCATCATAGTAATCGCTCAATTAAGATTAGCGCCCAACATTATCTGCAAATTTTTTATGAAGGGTTTGGTTTTGTAGCAACGAGCGATCCTTTTGATTTGGACGGTATTCCTCATATTTTGATGGTAAAACAACCATGATTAAGCCCTTTGAAGAATTGTTTAAACGTGCTTATGAACTGCAAGGCAAAGGTCGTTTGCCAGAAGCAATCAACCTTTATGGCGAATTACTAAAAGCGAATCCTCAACATAGCCAGGCTTTGCATTTTGTCGGCATTGCCTATGCTCAGCAAGGGGATTTGCAATCGGCTATTACCTTTTTACGTCAGGCTTGCCTTTTGGAACCTGCAAATGCCAATTTCCATAATAATCTTGCTAATGTTTATAAAAATGCAGGGCAAATTCCTAAAGCTATAGAACATTACTGTGAAGCAATTCAACTCGTTCCCAATTATGCCCAAGCCCACCATAATTTAGCTACTGTATATGCCGCTCAAAATAATTATAAGGATGCCTTAAATCATTACCGTTTAGCTCTGCATTCAGAACCTGATTTTATGAGAGCTCATTTTAATTTGGGCCTATTACTTCTTAAAAACAATCAACTACCCGCAGCCCAAACCCAATTTTCAAATGTCTTAGCCCTTAATCCTGATAATTCTGAGGCAGAGTTTTATTTGGCTGTGCTCTGTCTTGAAGCCGGTGAATTAGTTGAGGCAGAGCAGCATTTTCAAAAGGTATTGATGCGGGATATCAATCAAATTCAGGCTATCACCAATCTGGGAGTTATTGCCCTTAGAAGGGAGCAAGGACAGTTAGCTGTTGATTATTTTAGTAGAGCGCTTGCAATTGATAACAATTACCTCGAAGCGCGCAATAATTTAGCGGCAACTTTTATGCATTATGATCGTTTTGAAAACGCCTTAATGCACTATGATGTTCTGCTGCAGGAGGATCCTGTTAATATTGAATTTTTATATAATTCTGGTGTGGCCCAAATGGCTTTGGGCCACTTAAGTGAGGCTATGCTTCATTTTGAAAAACTGCTTAGTATTGATAAGAGTCATTTTGCTGCACTTAATAATTTAGCGGCTATCTATATACGTCTTGAAGATAAAAAACAGGCACAAATTCTTCTTGAGCGAGCTCTAATCGCCAATCCTGACGATGCAGCAAGTCGTCATATGTTGAATGCCATAACTGGTGAGCAACCAAGCGCTCTAAGTAGCCCGGATTACGCCAGGAATTTATTCAATAACTACGCCCTCTATTACGATCAACATATGCAAAACCAACTGCATTACAGCCTGCCGCAGCATATTGGCCGTATTCTTCATGGTTTGAATTGTTTGAATTTTAATAAGATTGTCGATTTAGGCTGCGGAACTGGCTTAACTGGCATTGTCCTTCGCGAACTATGCCATCATTTAACGGGTGTCGATTTGTCAGCTAAAATGTTGGCGCAAGCGCGTGAAAAAGGAATCTATGATCACCTGGTTGAAGCCGATTTACTTAATTTCTTAAGAAAGGATCAGGAATCTTTTGAGCTTGCGGTCGCAGCGGATGTTCTTCCTTATTTGGGTGAATTAGAGAGTTTATTTGCTGCAATAAAAAAGAGACTGACTCTAAAAGGTTATTTCATTTTTACTACCGAAATAAGTGAAGATAAAGACTGGCAAATACAAACAACCGCGCGATTTAGCCATCACCCCGATTATATTTCTAATCTATGTACAAAACATAATTTAGACCTTATTCAAAAAGAACAGGTGGCTGCACGGCACCAGGATAACGAAGCACTTCCAGTGATGGTATATGTACTACAGAATTTAGTCGGATAAGATAACCCGATTGCGTCCACCCTGTTTTGCCTGATCCATTGCTCCTGCTACTCTGGCAAAAAGTCTATCGATATTATCCCCATGCTTAAAAGTGGAGAGGCCAAGGGAAATAGTAATTGCCAGTCTCATCTCACCGAAGAAAAACCTGTTATCTTCAACTGTCATCCTTAAGGCATCCAGCACCTTCCAGGCGTCACGGGCGTTGGTATGTTCGAAAACAAAGATGAATTCCTCACCACCATAGCGAGCTATAAAATCGACCGAACGCAGTGAGGATTTGAATAAGGCTGCCAATTCTTTGAGTATTTTATCCCCGGCAAGGTAGCCATATTTATCGTTAATCTCCTTAAAATGATCAATATTAGCCAGGCCCAGGGATATCTCACCATAGCCTCGTTGCCAGCGATGGAATGCGCTTAATATATGCTCATCATAGGCAGCTCTATCTGGCAGGCGCGTTAAAAAATCCTGATTAATTTGAACCTTATGTGAGGCTAATTGTTGTTTTAAGTTTTCAACAATAGACTCTGTTTCAATGAGTTTTGTCTGCAAAACAGCTATTTTCCCTTCATAGGCTTTTATTCGCTTTGTTTCTTTACGTCTATAAGTTTTAAGGTCTTTGGCAATTGATTCTAGATTTTCCTCAACCTTGTTAGATAAACCCTGAATGGATTTTGATTGATCGATATGAAATTTGATTGTTTTGATATTGTCTTGCACACCTTTTTCCAACTGTCTGGAATCGGCCTGAACTTGCAGATTATTTTTATTCGATTCTTGCAAATAGTCGCCAAAATCCTGAAGGTTAGTGGCAAATATATTAAAAAATCCTTTTAGGTGATGGTGTTCCAGATTAAAAGCTTCGATAACCAAATCGGTTAAATTATCCACCACAGAACCAAGCGATTCGATTGATAATTGTTGCGCCAGATTAGTTTTGAGGGTAGCCATTTTTGTGGCAAGCACCTCGGGGATAATTAAATGTTTGACTAATTGACTTAGTCTACCATTAATTTGTCTATTGATTATCAACTGAGACATCTCTTTTTGCTGTAGCAACTCCGAGTGATTCTGGCTACAAAAATTGAGCTGCTCATTTACCCAATTTACACTTTCTTCAAGAACTTGCGTAAATTGCATCAGAAGTGCCTGTTCATTAGTCTCAGCCTGCAGTAATTTTTCCGCATACTCAAAGGTTTTTTGATCCTTCACGGTAACAATCATTTTTCCTAAAATGCTTGTTCCTTTTTTTATAAATTCACTGATGTTAACTTTAATTGCCTGTTTTTTTAACTGCAAGTCAGACATTGCATTAACCAGAAGCTCAACAGATTTTTTAATTTTATTAGAATCTTGATTTTCTTGTATATTAGTTTGCAATTTTTGTGTTTGCCTATCCAAACCAACATAGATGCCATTTGGGAGAAGACTAAGCTGATAAATCGCGCTTCTGAGCACGCTTATCTCATCTTCTAACTGGTTGCACCTCGTCTTATATTGGTTTAGTGTATTGCCAATTTGAATTTTCTGGTCGCGATTAAGCATAGGCAAATTCCGTTGTTTTCCAAAAGAAAGGGTTTAAGGGCGTCTTTGCAAAAGAATTGACTTATGATTAATTATAACCCATTTTGGGTTTTTTTTCAGATTCACTAAACTGACAAGTAATATGTTTGCTGGCTTCTTAGAGTTTCTAAAAGTCATGGGGACCTGGTTAAAGTTCCCCTTAAGTTAGCTCAAAGCACAAATTCCGCAAGGTAATAGGGCTTCAAAAAATACTAATTTAACTTAATATAGGTCAAATAATTGGGGCTAAAATCCTCATTCTTTCCATGAACAAGGTCAAGATAGGCTTTTTTAATCTGTGAACTGATCCTAGACTCTGTTCCCTTAGCAAAGGCATTATCATTAACCGAACGTATTACTGTGATTTCCGCAGCAGTACCCGTAAAAAATGCTTCATCGGCCTGATAGACCTCGTCCAGAGTGATATCCGCTTCAACAACCTTAAAGCCTAAATGGCGTGCTAAGGTGATGACCGTATCGCGTGTAATCCCGGCAAGAATGCCACCTAAGTTAGGGGTATAAATGACCTCATCTTTAACCATGAAAAAATTCTCACCAACGCCCTCAGTGATATAGCCATTACTATCTAAAAATAACGCTTCATGGTAATGAGTCCCTTTTAACTCCAATGACGCTAAAATTCCATTGATATAATGGCCGCTGAGCTTGGCATCAACGATAGTTGAATCAGGGTGTATTCGGATATATTTGCTTATTTTTACATCGATAGCTTCGTAAGGAAGATAAGCTCCCCACGGCCAGCAAGCAATCACCACTTCAACAGGATTACCAACAGGATTGACTCCTAATTTCCCATAGCCATAAAAAATAATGGGGCGAATATAGCCAGCCTCAAGTTTACAATTAGCGACAAGTTCTTTAATGGCTGAAATAATTTCATCTTTCGAATAAGGTAGAGGCATATGTAATGCGCCTGCGGAATAGAAAAGCCGTTCAACATGGTCAATCAGACGAAATATTGCTGGCCCCTGTTCGGTTTTATAAAAACGAATACCTTCAAAAGCACTACCGCCATAATGCAAAGCATGTGATAAAACATGAATTTTCGCTTCTGACCAGGGAACAAATTTGCCGTTTTGCCATATGGATTCAGTTGTTTGCATCATTTTTTTTATTCCTGGTTATTAAGCCTAAACATTTCCTCTATCTTCCCATTCAATTAAATTATCGTCATTTGGGAATAGGCAGATTAACCAATTGAAAATTAATAATTAAATTTTGACTAATTTGACTATATACGAACGATTTCCCTAACTCCTACGTCATCCCGAGTGGCAGGGTGCTAAATCCGGAGATTTCTCGCTTTTGCTCGAGATAACGTTGCGGGGAGTTATAAAATTGTCCCTGTAATGCATTTCGACTAAAAACTAACAACTAAATCTTTATCAATACGTTGCAACTGAGTTTTAAATAAAATCTGAATTTTTTTCAAAGTTTCTTCATCTTCAGCTTCAAAACGGGCTACCAGACAGGGGGTAGTATTGGAAGCGCGCAGCAGCCCCCACCCATTGGCAAACTCTACCCGTAAACCATCGATAGCAATAATTGTAGCGTCTAGGAATATAGCTTGTTCACTGAAACGGCGCATAAACGCAAATTTCTCAGCATCAGCAATAGGAATTTTAATTTCAGGTGTATTAATGCTATCGGGAATAAGAGCAAATTGTTCTGAGCTTGTTTGAGTACCTTGGCTAAGAATTTCCAAGAGACGGCAGGCACTATAAAGTGCATCATCAAAACCATACCAACGGTCTTTAAAAAAGAGATGCCCACTCATCTCACCAGCGAGGGCTGCATGCTCTTCTTTCATTACGCCTTTGACAATTGAGTGGCCAGTCGGACACATTTTCGCAACACCTCCAGCTTCTTCTACCACATGAGCCAGATGGCTTGAACATTTCACATCATAAACAATCGTTGCCCCTGGATTCTGTTTTAACACATTGATGGCATAGAGCATCAGCAAACGATCAGGCCAGATTACCTCACCTTTATTAGTTATCACCCCAAGTCTATCGGCATCACCGTCAAAAGCCAGACCAATATCTGCTTGATGTTTAGCCACAGCTATTTTTAAATCAGCCAAATTAGCTTCTATAGTAGGATCAGGGTGATGATTTGGAAAACGCCCGTCTACATCGCAATACAATTCGATTACCTCACAGCCCAACGCTTTAATTACCTTCGGTATCACAGGCCCAGCAATACCATTGCCACAATCAACGACCACTTTTAAGGGGCGCTGCACTTTAATATCGCCAACAATGCGTTTGATATAATCAGGCATAATATCCTGAGTTAAAAGTACCCCCTGTCCCCCATCTTGTACAGCATAAGTGCCAGTCTCCACCAGATTGTAAAGCTCATCAATATCAGACTGAACCAGGGTTTTCCCAGCCAAAACCATCTTAATGCCATTGTAATCGGCAGGGTTATGACTGCCTGTTACCATTAATCCAGAATCAGTATCGGTGGTGTTTACGGCATAATACATCACAGGCGTTGCAGCAGCGCCTAAGTCAATTACTGTGATGCCACTATCAAGCAAGCCCTGTGTTAGGGCCGCTGTCAATTCATCGCTAGTTAAACGGCCATCACGAGCAATAAAGATTTTGCTGCGTTTAAGCGCATAAAGACGACAGCTAATCGCTCTACCTATTGTGTAAAAATCATCTGCATTCAACTCTTTACCAATCACACCGCGAATATCATAGGCTCTAAAAACGGAACGCTCTACTTGCTTTAGCTGGTACATCATCATTCTCTCCCCGAAGAGCCAAAGCCACCTTCACCACGCCGACTTTCTATAAAATTATCCACCACTTCAAAACCAGCTCTTACAACCGGTAAGAAAACCAGTTGGGCAATACGTTCACCCGGATTTACTTTAAAAGGCTCCTGACCACGATTCCAACAGGAAATTTTTAATTCGCCTTGGTAATCTGCATCTATTAGACCCACTAAATTTCCCAGAACAATACCATGCTTATGCCCTAAACCTGAGCGCGGCAAGATGACCGCTGCTAAATTAGGATCAGCAATGTAGATAGCTAAACCTGTAGGAAGTAAAAGAGTTTGCTGAGGTGCAATTTCCAAGGGTTCATCAATACAAACCCGTAAATCAAGACCCGCAGAACCTGCTGTTGCATAGCTGGGTAAGGCAATGCTATTGCCAACTCGGGGATCTAATATTTTTAGCTGAATGGCTTTTTCCATAATTTTCCTCTAGCTTTTAAAGCTGGCTATTTTGAATACTTGCAGCCAGGATTGCAATAATTTGTCCGGCCAGTCGACTTTTATTGGTTAAAGGCAGGTCCATTTGAGTATCTTTAGTTAAAACCGTTACCTGATTATCATCAGAATCAAAACCCAGACCACCACCAACCTGATTGGCAATAATCATATCAAGCTTTTTTGCTAGCAATTTAGATTTCGCATGTTTAATAACATCTGAGGTTTCAGCAGCGAAACCAACTACAAAAGAAGCCTTGCCGCTTGCTGCTACTGTCGCAAGAATATCGGGATTGAGCTTAAGGTTAAGCGTCAAATCAGGGTTGGCCTGTTTTTTAATTTTTTCATTGGCAACGTAATCAAAGCCATAATCAGCAACGGCAGCCGTAGCAATAAAAATCATATTTTTTTGAAGATGCTGCAACACAGCATTATACATTTCCAGTGCCGAATCTACCTGATGAAATTCAACACCAGCAGGTGGGCAAAGTTGAGTGGGTCCACTTATTAAGGTAACCTCAGCACCGGCCATTTTTGCTGCCTCTGCAAGCGCATAACCCATCTTTCCTGAACTTCGATTTGAGAGAAAACGAATAGGATCTATCGCTTCGCGCGTTGGTCCTGCTGTTATCAACACTTTTTTCCCGGCTAGCAATTGATTAACTTCGAAAAGCCTTAAGGCATTAATTATAGTGGCGACCTCAACCATTCGCCCTAAACCTTCATCGCCACAAGCTTGCGAGCCCTCTGCCGGTCCAATGAGCATAACACCACGCTTTCTCAGAACTTCACAGTTCGCTATTGTTGCAGGATGCGCCCACATTGCTCGATTCATTGCGGGACAGGCAATAACAGGTGTTTCAGCGACTAAATATAAGGTAGATAACAAATCATCGGCTATGCCATTGGCCATTTTTGCAAGACAGTTTGCAGTAGCAGGGGCGATGAGCAAATAGTCAGCCCAGCGTGCTAACTCAATATGCCCCATAGCCAATTCGGCCTGCTGATCAAATAAATTAATACGAACCTCATTTGCACCTAAGGCTTGCAATGTCAATGGCGTGATGAATTGCTGCGCTGATTCTGTCATCACAACTCGAACCAGTGCTCCCAGACGCTTCAATTCGCGGACCAGATAAGCGGCCTTATAAGCAGCAATCCCCCCGCAAATCGCTAAAACAATTTTTTTATCGCTAAAATCTTGCATGGTTTTTCATTTTTGATAAGAATAGCTTCGATCAAACCACAAACCTCGCCATAAAGGAATAACAATGAACAGTCTTCAACCGGCTCCTCCCTTGGGCCTGCGTGAAAAACTATTAACACAAGGTGTGCAAAGCCTCTCTGATACTGAATTATTAGCAGTTTTTATCAGTTCTGGAGGTGCTAAGAAATCCTGCCTGCAATTAGCTTTTGATTTAATCAAAAAACTGGGTGATTTACGAGCAATTTTAAATGCTGATCAGCATGGTTTTAGTCAGGTTTCTGGCTTAGGATTAGTGCGTTATCTACAACTTCAGGCCGCTCGCGAAATATGTAGGCGTAGTGATTTTATCTCTTTGCAAAAAGAAATTTCTTTAACAAACGCAGAGCAGACTCATGCTTATCTGAAACGGCAATTGCGTGATCGAAAAAATGAAACCTTCGTCGCCTTATTTTTAGATAACCAGCATCGGGTTTTAGCCTATGAGGAATTATTTAGCGGTACCATCAATATGGCAACTATCCACCCTCGCCCTATTGTGGAACGAGTGCTTAACCTCAATGCTGCAGCACTCATACTCGCGCACAATCATCCTTCCGGCCTAGCGGAGGCCAGCCATCAGGATATTGCTGTGACCGAACGCCTTCGCCATGCTCTTGAACTAGTTGATGCCCGTCTACTGGACCATTTAGTCATCGGTGATAATGAAGTCTATTCCATTGTGAGTAAAATGAAATGGCCCTGTAATTAATATAATTCACTCATCGATTGTTGGAAAACCTCATCCTCTGGTGCCCAATAGGGCCCTCGGTTTGCAGCGATTGCCGCATTAATTGCGTTAACATCGACGCCAGTATTTCTGGAATTATGTGAAGCATAGGTAACTGATGCCGCAGACGGACCAGGGGCATTCATTGAACTACCTCCTGAAGTCGTGCATCCCGCTAAAATAACTAACAGTAGGTAGAGGCTTAGATTTCGCATTTACAATCTCCTTATAAACGGCGAAAAGACAAGGATTCGCATGAATTCCTTGGTATTAGTATAGGAAAAAATATGGCACTATTGAGAAAGAAAATTTTATAATCCGAGAAGGATGCGATAAATGTGCCGGTTTGTAGCCTATTTAGGCTCTGAGATTCTCCTTGAAGATATCCTGGTTAAACCAACCAATTCAATTATCATGCAAAGTTTACATGCCAGAGAAAGCAATATTCCAACAAATGGGGATGGCTTTGGTCTAGGTTGGTATTTACCCAAAATTAGTGATGAACCTGCCTTATTTACCTCAGTTTTTCCTGCCTGGAATGATAGAAACCTGCTGAATCTGACTGCTAAAATTAAATCGCCCTGTTTTTTTGCCCATGTTCGAGCCGCAGGCGCTGCTGGTGTAACCAATTATAATTGCCATCCCTTTGTCCATGGCAAATGGATGTTGATGCACAATGGTGATATTAGTGATTTTATGGCGGTCAAACGCCACCTCCGTCATTTATTGGATGATGACATTTATAACTGGATTCAGGGCGAGACTGATTCAGAACATTTGTTTGCATTATTTTTGCAATTGGCGAAGGGTAAAGATCTTAATAAACTTTCCGTAGTTGCTGACATTTTGCAAGCAACCTTCCACCAAATTAATAAACTCGTAGTGAAATATGGCTCTGAAAATGCGTCTTACTTCAATATCTGTCTGACCGATGGTAAACGCCTCATTGCAAGCCGTTATTGCACGGAAAAAAACGAGATGCCAGAAAGTTTGCATTTTTTTGCCGGGACGGGTCTTCATAAATATTTCGACATCCACGGTTTTGCTCAAAAGGCTGCGCTAATCAGCTCTGAAAAATTAACAAATTTTAATGCAGACTGGCAGGATATTCCTGCCAACCATATCCTGTTGATTGACGAAGACCATCATATAGAATTAAGGCCTATTAAGTAGCACTTCTCTTTTTTATAATTAGTAACAAAGCATAAATACTAAACACCTTACAAATTTCTCCTGTCTTTTTAGATTCAAATTTATTGACTATTCAATTAGTTCGGTTATATTCTGCATGCAGTGAACAAGGAATCTACCCCTTGTAAAATTTTCAGCGCACAAACGGATTTGTAGGCACTCTGATGTTTTACAAAAATTCCATTAGTTCCCTCCGCAATTCCATTTTCATTGCTAATTTTTTGACTTGCTGCCTATTTAGAGGATTTGGTTATGTTCGCATTAGAGTTTCATGGGGATTCACAGGTAAAATCTATTATTGTATCTGGCCGCTATGTCAGTCTTTTTCTGCCTGAGCAGGAAGTTGAGAATTGCCTGAACCGTAATTCATTTAATAACTACTGGGTTTTTGATGAAGAAAATAATGACACTGCCCTCCTCTTGCTATTACCTAACCTGGTAAATCAGGAAAATTTGAAGCATTTATTAGAACAGATTGCCGAGGAAGATTTAAATCAAGGGGATAAGGATAAGATTTTAACTTCTTTTCAACAATTTACCACCACACCATCCTTGAACTATCTTTCTTATCTAATCCAACCCTATCTTGATATTCTTGAAATAAATCAGGAAGTTATAGAATCAGAGTCTCACTTTTTTAAAGACGCCATGCCGGTATATGTTAATTCCAGCGCTGATTTTAAATCTTTAATAGAAGCAGGGGATTTACCTGCAACCAGTAAAATCAATGGTATAGATCTGGATACTAAGCAATTATTGACAGAATATACTGCTTTTTTTCTCCACATCAAAGATATACTAAAGAACTTACATGAATACATACAAATCTTAAGCGGCCAAAAGAATTCAATTCCCAAAGAGCAATTAATTGCGGAATTAGAACGATTATTTCATCTTGCTTCTTTGACACCATTCCCTGATTTTAAAAGTTTAATGCCCTCGCTTCAGGAAGAATTGGCAAACAATTTACCTTTTACAGGTGAGAAATTGAATGATCTTTATAAACTACTTGCAGAGCAATTATCGCTTCATTTAGGAATAGACAATCTTGGATTTAAACCTCAGATGTTCCCAAGCCCAAGTACTAAAAAATATATAGTCGTAGATTTAGAAAATAAAACCTATGCCAATAATACGCCTAAGCATTTGAAAACAAAACCCCAACAGGGCAAGCCAGATGAGCCAGAATTCACCCCAATAAAAAAATTGGATTTTTCATCCTTGAATGATGAGCAATTTGTAAAAACAAAATTTTCACCTCAAAAACGAAAACCTGTAAAAATTTCCCAACCTCAAAATTTAGATTCTAATTTACCTGAAGTGGATCAATCTAAAGTTTCGCCAACTATAAATCCAGATTCAAACAACGCGTCTCAGTTTTTAATTGGGGACAGTGGTCATCTTCATCAAGATACCAACGAAATCTCAATTCAAGAGGAGAATAATAACCTTATAGATTCTAATTTACCTGAAGTTGAGCAAACTAAAGTTTCGCCAACTATAAAGCCAGATTCAAACAACGCGTCTCAGTTTTTAATTGGGGACAGTGGTCATCTTCATCAAGATACCAACGAAATCTCAATTCAAGAGGAGAATAATAACCCTCTTAGGAAGGCTACTTTAAACGACCCTATACTTAGGGAGTGTTTAAACTATCAGTTGCAATTGCTTACAGATGAAGTAGTAAGTGATGTATTAGCACTTCAAAAATTCCACCAAATAAAATTACTTCCAAAAAATCATCCGGATTTTGACCAGGATTATAATAATTCACTGGATAGGTTTTATGAGCGAGCACTAATCATTCGGTTATCGAATATACCTATAAAAGCACAGGCCAATGAAATAGCGAAAGTAGCCAATGAAGAATTTCAGCCACGCCACTCTACTCGGCGGCTCATTGCCGATGTTCTTATGGTGATTAGTGTTTTATTTGGTGGTTTAGGTTTAGTCATTATGCTTGGGCGAGTCTGTACAAATAGAACTTTATTTTTTAGCAGCGCCATTACAGATAGAGAACAGGACCTGAGAGCAGAGTTGAGAGAATCCGAGAGCATAGATGAATTGGAAACCAATGCCCGTTTGTTTCAAACTATTCTAGTTTAGAAGTTAATTTTGTACTGCAGCCTTGCTACGTCAAGGCTACGCTGGCCAGAACCCACGTCATCCCGAGCAGGGCGTGGGATCACAGGGCCAGCGAAGTAACCTGGAGAGTTGTAAGAAAAATTGTCCCGAGCAACGGCCACCCCCTGCATTAAAATGCACAATACTTAACCAATAAAATCCATAACATATCAAATAGATCTTGATTTTTTTATTAAAAATGAGTACAATGGCGCGACTTTTAGCTCTTGCTAGACGCCTAATATGAAAACGCCGGATTGTTTTGATTTTAATCAGTTGTCTTCGGACGAAATTGCCAACCAGCTTAAACTTTTTAATCTTCGATTAACTGTTGACGAAGCGCTTACGATTCAAAATACTTTCTTAAAAAGACCCCCGACTTATGCTGAATGCGTCTTATGGTCTATTCAAGGTTCAGAGCATTGCTCCTACAAAAGCTCTCGTAAACATCTTAATCAATTTAACACCAATGCCCCTCATGTCATTCTCGGCCCTAAAGAAGATGCCGGGATTGTTGCAGTTGCCAAAGATAAGCAAAATAGACGCTATGGCATTGTGGTGAGCCATGAATCGCATAATCATCCTTCCCAGCTTGTCCCCTTCGAAGGGGCTGCTACCGGTGTAGGTGGGAATGTGCGGGATGTCTGCTGTATGGGGGCAGAAGTTATTGCTGTTGCTGACAGTTTACGTTTTGGTGATATCAATCGCCCCAAAACCACCTGGATACAACAAGGGGTTGTCCAGGGTATTGCCGGATATGCTAATCCGCTTGGGATTCCCAATCTTGCCGGCGATACTTATTATGATGAAGCCTACAATGAAAATTGCCTGGTAACTATCGTGACCTTGGGCGTAGTCAGAGAAGATCATATAATCCATTCCTATGCTCCAGTAAATGCCAAAGACTATCGTTTTATTCTGGTAGGAAAGCCGACGGATAATAGCGGCTTTGGCGGCGCTGCCTTTGCTTCCGCAACGCTTAGTGAAGAAGAGCGCGATCAAAATAAGGGTGCTGTGCAGGAACCTAATGCCTTTTTACAACGCCATATTCTAAAAGCCAACTATGCAATGTTCGAATGGTTGCGTGAAAACGATTTGATTGATCGCGTGGGTTTTAAAGACTTAGGTGCTGGCGGCATAGCCTGTGCCTCGGTGGAGCTTGCAGAAGCAGGCGGTTATGGCGCTGAAATTGACCTTGATCTGGTCCCTACCAGCATGATGGATCTCCTACCGGCAGTTGTGCTCTGCTCTGAAACCCAGGAACGTTTCATGTGGATTGTTCCAGAGGACTTGGTTGATCGATTCTTAAATCACTATAACAAACGCTTTGCTCTCCCGGAAATCTGTGATGGCGCTCAGGCAACCATGATAGGCCAGTTAAGATATGACGGCTTGTATGTGGTTCACGCTCAGGGCAAAGAAATCGTTTCTGCCAAAGCGGAAGATATTACCCAGGGCATTCTATATGACCGTCCCTATAAATCCAAACCACAAAGAAATTGCGAACCATCGCCCTTTAAGATAATTGACTATAACGAAATACTATTGACCCTCTTGGGGCATGAAAACATTGCCTCGCGGGCAGCCATTTATGACTGTTATGATAAACAGGTCCAAGGACGTTCATTTACCGAACCGGGTTGGGCAGACGCGGGGGTCATGACTCCTTTTAATGAAGATAAATACCCTGAAGAAATTCGTAAAACCGCAATTGCCTTATCAGTCGATCACAACCCTCGTTATAATAAAATCGATGCCTACTGGGGCGCTATTAATGCCGTAATCGAATCTGTTCGTAACATTGTTGCTGTGGGGGCATGGCCCCTAGCCCTGACTGACTGTCTCTGTTTTGGCAATCCGGAACATCCAGAGCAAATGGGTGAATTTGTGGATGCCGTGCGCGGTATCGTAGATGCTTGCAAGTCCGTTAAAATGCTCGATGATCCTGAGGTCAGCCTACCTATTATTTCAGGCAATGTTTCTCTGTATAACGAATCAGCGCAAGGAGCAATTCCGCCCAGTCCAATTATTTCTTGCCTGGGCGCAATGACTGATGTTGCAAAAACCCTCAGCTATGATTTAAAACAAAGCAATTCAATATTGGTGATGGTTGGTGAGCGTAAGGATGAATGTGGTGGCAGCGTTTATTACCAGCTACACAATCAACTAGGCTTGCAATTGCCAAAACCCGATCTTGCAACATTTTCTGATGAAATAACTGCAATACATCGAGCTATTCAGAGCGGTTTGGTTCTCTCAGCCCATGATATATCTGAAGGTGGAATTGCAGTTGCTCTTGCAGAGATGAGCTTTAAAAATAAAATTGGCGTCAACGTATTTATTCCTGGCGAATTAGAAAACGATAAAAAATTATTTTCTGAAAGTGGAGGCTTTATTCTCGAAGTTTCTCCTCATACATTAAAAGAACTTGAACAATTACTGATTAATCATTCTGTTGCCTTTAAAATTATTGGTGAAACCACTGCAGCAGCACTGTTGATAATGAATTCCGTTATAAATTTACCCATCACTGCGGCAAGTTCTGCCTGGGAACAAGGTTTAGTTGAGAGGATAATATAAATGTCGAGCATTGATTACAAGGCTGCGGGCGTTGATGTAGCAGCAGGCAACGAAGCCGTTCGTGCCATTAAAAAATCAGTTGAAAGTACTTTTTCACCGCAGGTGCTTAACGGCATTGGTTCTTTTGGTGCTATGTACGATATCAAAGCACTGTTGCAAGACTATGACCATCCCGTGCTTGTACAAAGTATTGATGGAGTCGGGACCAAAATGATGGTCGCCAGGATGATGCAAAAATTCGATACAATTGGCATTGATTTAGTCAGCGCTACCACTAATGACATCATTGTATTAGGTGCTAAACCGCTCACTCTCCTTGATTATATTGCCAACCATAAGTTAAATCCCAAAATCGTCGAAGAAATTATTAAGGGCATGGTTATCGCCTGTAAAGAAAACGATATCTCCTTAGTCGGCGGTGAAACCGCTGAAATGCCAGGTACCTATCTGCCTGGTGAACTTGATTTGGTAGGTGTGATTACTGGGGTTGTTGAAAAAGCAAAAGCGATAGAAGGCAAAGACATTCGTGAAGGTGATATTGTTGCGACTTTTCCTTCAAGCGGCTTGCACACCAATGGCTATTCTCTAGCTAGAAATCTCCTTTTTGAAATTGCCGGATACACGGTGGATTCTCAATTCCCGGATTTTAGCCACAGCATAGG
>JACCSX010000066.1 GCA_013812775.1 Tatlockia sp.
GAAGACAAGCTTCGCTTCAGTGATAAGCCCTTTCATGAGCTAAAGAGAGAGGATTTGCCATTCAATGATGATCAAGCATTGATTTTACTCATGATAATCTACCCTAAAGTTCCCGTAACTCAATATAGAGAACAACTCTCCTTAGATGCAAAAAACCGCGTTACTTTCATTACTGCAGTAGAATCAGGAGCCATAGAGACGCTTAACTGGATTAAAGAACAAGCCACTAAAGAAGAATTGCTGGCTATGTTAAAATCATACAGTTATTACTATTTTGGCTGGGTTGTTAGAGATGGACATTTCGATATCCTCAAATGGCTAAAAGAGCAAGCTCCTGAAGAATCATTGGCTATATTAAGATCTGGAAATTATCAGGTTTTTAGCTCTGCGGCTGGAATGGGGCGCCTTGATATCCTCAATTGGTTGAAAGAACAAGCGCCTGATGAATTATTGGCTATGATTAAAGCTGACTATTATGGTGCTTTTAGCTCTGCGGCTAGTAATGGACACTTGGGTATCCTCAAATGGCTAAAAGAACAAGCGCCTGAAGAATGGCTAGCTATAAATAAAGGAGGGGAGGGTCATCTGGAATATGGGGCTTTTCATTATGCTGCTAAACGCGGCCATATTGATATCCTTATCTGGTTTAAAGAACAAGTCCCTGAAGAATTGCTAGCTATGATAAAAGCATACAATAAGTTCGCTTTAAGCTTCGGTTTTTTGCGCAAAGCATCTCTTGACAGTCTCAACTGGCTTAAAGAACAGGCTCCTGAAGAATCATTGGTTATGATAAGACAAAATGATTATTTCTCTCTCACCTGGGCTGCTGGAAATGGACGGGTAGATATTATGAACTGGCTTAAACAACAAGTCTCTGAAGAAGAATTGCTGGTTATGATAAGAAGAAAAGATTATGAACGGGAGAATTATCGCCCTTTCTCAGATGCCGCTAAATACGGCCATCTAAACTCCCTTATCTGGCTTAAAGAACAAGCCCCTGATGAATTGCTGGACATGATCAAAGTTAACGGATATGCAGCTTTTGGTCAGGCTGCTGAAAGCGGCCATCTCAACATCCTCAAATGGCTAAAAAAACAAGCCCCTGAAGAATGCCTGGCTATGATTCAAACATATAAATATTACCCTTTTCGCTATGCTGCTATAAACGGCCATCTCGATAGTCTCAAATGGTTTAAAAAACAAGCTCCCGATGAATTGCTGGCTATGATAAAAGCAGAAGATTATGAGGCTTTTCGCGCAGCTGCTGCCAAAGGCCATCGCGACACAGTCAACTGGCTTCTCAGTCACGCTGACTGCTTAGGCTATGCTATGCAACATGTCCGAAATTACAGTGAACATGTCAATCCTTTCATTTTTAAAACGCTAAGGATGCTTCATCAGCAAAGCGAAGCCTTTCTGAACCAAAACCCCAATGGTGTATTTGATATTCCTGATAATTTTTTGGCCATGATTCAGTTTAACGATTATTACGCGTTTGGCTGTGCTGCTGCAAACGGCCATCTTGATATGCTCAAATGGTTCAAAGAGAAAGCCCCTTATGACTTTTTAGCCATGATTAAGGCTAACGACTATCTCGCTTTTCGCTGGGCGGCTGCAAACGGCCAACTCGACATCCTCCTCTGGCTTCAAGAGCAAGCTCCTGATTATTTTGTAGCCATGATTCAGGCTGAAGATTATCTCGCTTTTCGCGATGCTGCTAAAAACGGCCAGCTCGCCATCCTCCTCTGGCTTAAAGAACAAGCCCCTGATGACTTCCCGAACATGATTCGAGCAGACAATTATGAGGCTTTTCTCTTTGCTGCTGCCAAAGGCCTTCGCGACACAGTTAACTGGCTCCTCACCCATCCTGACTGCCTGGCTCATGCTGAGCAACACGTCCATGAATACAGTGCGCTGGTCAATCCTTTCATCGACAGGACGTTAATGACCCTTCACCAGCAAGGCGAAGCCTTTCTAAACCAAAACCCCAATGGGGTATTTGATATTAACGAGGGTGAGCAGGCAAGGCTATGTTTTTACATGATTAGAAATCTGATTCGACGAAACGACAGAGCCCATGACGATGAACTCCGATTTTTATTCACTATTCCATCGGTGAAAGCGCTTTTGCATCAAGAAATTACAGAAGGGAGACGCAATGAGCTATTAAGGCTTGCCATGACTTCCGGAAACCAAGTGGCAGCAACTCTATTACTAAATATCGAGGCGGTAAGGCGCTTGGCTGAACGAAACAATTTTTATCGAGAGGAACGAAATAGGGGTGTTGATTTAAGACAACTCGCGCAAGACCGTGAATCCTCGATGATTGCCCTGACCGAAGGGGAGGCCACACGGCTTGAAAAAGCCATAGCCCATTACCAGCCGTTGATTCAAGCCGCCGGTATTCAGATGATAATGCAAGGGCTAATGGATGGACTTTCAGAACGTTATCTTAATCAGCCTGCCTTTATCACTATCAACGGGGAATCGATAAACCTGCCTCAACACTATGCGGAGTTTAACGCCTTAAATCTCACTGAGCGCCAAAGAGAAGAGGCACTAATAGCCTATTATCAAAATCCTGCTCATACAGCCTGGCGCTACTTATCCAAACCTAACCCCTGGATGCACCAGAATGCTTCTTATGTCAATATCAATGAAGACCGAACCGAGCGTTGGTCGACCTTTGAAGAATATCAGTCCTTAATTGCCTTGATGTACTTGGCTGCTATTGATTCTGATAAGGGAATGGAGCCAATAGAAGGCCATAGCCTGGAGGGACGGATTAAGCATTTCATCAATGAACTGGCCTTAATCGGGCGCGCCCATAATTGGGATACCTCAAGGATTAGAAACAATAGATTAGAAGAAGTTGATGACTTGCGAGCCGATAAGCCAAGTTGTTTTTCAGGGGTGAAACGTCGCCTTTTTCAATCAGTCATTGGTCATCCCTTATTTGATGTCCTCGCAGCAGAACGAATAGAGAATGAGATTAGGCAGTTCGCCTTTGCGCATTTCCAATCGCTCTTAACCAAAGAGAATCAGGATGGATTTAAGCTAATTTTTGATGAATGTATTTTGAATCTGGAAGAGCAAAATGTCGCTAAACTCCAATACTTTGATATTTCCTCTGAAAAGCAACAAGAATTTATGGCCTATTTAACGCAAAAATATGGCAGTCAATATTCCGGGAATGCGAGGTTACAGGCTCAAGTGAATGATGCCTTTCTGCTAACTCCCAATTCAAAAAATTCCCGCTTTCGCTACCATGTACTAAAGCTATTGGATTTAACGGGATTTTATAATGCTGAAGGATTATCCTCAGCAGTTGAACAAAATCCTCCGGAAGAACTTAGTTTACCCATTCAAGATCAAGTAATTCCCCAGCCAGAATTGCAACCCGAATCCCGTATTCAAGCCCTGAAAAAAAAGATAAACCAAGCGATTTTAGGTAAATCCATTATTAAAAATGCCAGAACCGATTTGCCCGAGGAAAATTCCTATTTGGGTTGGATGAATATCAATGCTACAGGGACAAGAGGCTTGACCCGTTTTAGCCATTGGTATCATGGCGATAGCGGAGTGCAACGCGCTCGTGAGTTATTAGAAATCGCCAATGATCCTGACGCAACGTATGGGGAAATTCAATCGGCACTTCAAAAAGGGTTTCAAGAATCTTCTTATCATAAACATTCGTTAAGCAGGTATTTAGTCGCCCAATTTAATCAAATTAATCAAAATTTTATTGAGTTAGAAGAATTAGGCGATGATGAATTTGTAGGGATTAAGGCCAAATTTAATTTCAATTAAAATTAAATTACCTACTGGGGTAAGCCGTAATAGATCGGTAAACCAGCGTTATACATCAATTCCCTAATCGTCATCTATCCCTATATCACTTTCCTTTCCACGCATCTTCGTTGGGGTGTCGATAAACCGAGAAAATCTTTAGACGTACTTAATGAAAGGGTGGGGCTGATAAGTAACTTCTAGGCATTCGGTTAAGCCTAAAATTCACTAAATAACCTGAATTTCACCATCTGCCAACATTATTCAAGCATTGTGTAAAACAGGAACAGAAGATAGATACTGAGCATTTAATTTATTTCGTATTTATCGATAACAACCAATTCCACGCAACCCAATAATCTGACAATGTTTAAATTCAGAATCATCAAAACTATAGATAACTGCACCATAGTTCACAATTAACTTGCCGTCTTTAGTTTTGCTAAGCTGGGGGTTGGTAAAATTGGCTTTTTGTTTTGCGCTGATTTTAATTAGAAGCCATTGGCTTTTACTTCTAATTTGAGAGCTAAGCACTGGCACTGTAATAATTTCATCGTAATCAGCAATTGCTGCTTTCACCGCATTATTAGCATCTAATATACCGCTACCACAAGGTTTGCTCCCCACACAGGAATTATTTGCGTCTTCACTCTGTCCAAAGGCATGGGTTGTGGCGTAAAGAATTTGTTCTACTCGCTCAGGGTTAAGAGTTCCCTTGCTAACCGCGTAAATTAAACCAGCAACTCCGGCTGCATGAGGTGAGGCCATGGATGTACCCTGGTAGAAATTAAACCCTGAGTTCAAATAGCCGCCGCCAGGATTAACTGTTGATAGAATGCCGCCTTGCGTTCCATAAAACTGATCGCCACCTGGTGCTGCAAAACTGATGCTGGGACCATAATTTGAATAAAAGGCACGAAGACCTGTGGGGCCTGTTGCGGCAACTTTAATGGCGTCATTACATACGGCAGGTGCTGAGTAACTTTCCCAGTGATTATCATTGCCTGCCGCTGCAGTGATAACTGCCCCCTTTTGACGGACAAAGTGCAGTGCTTCTTGCAGAGCAAGATCGCAGTGGTCAATTTCTTTTTCCCCATCCTCATCAATACCAAAACTCATATTTAATACTTTGGCAGGATAGGGATTTTTTGGTAGACCAGGTACATCTCCTCCTACCGACCAGTATAAAGCATTAATAACCTGACTTTCATAGAACATGCCCTTGGAATCAGGGATTTTTACTGGCAGTATTTTTAAATGTCCGCTCACACCCAGCATTATCGCACCATAGCCGGCAATTGTTCCTGCAACATGAGTCCCGTGGTAACTGTTGGTTTCATCAAGAACGTCGGCATTATTAGCGGAAAAATTCCATCCCCAAATCTTATTTTGCTCATCTTTGACCAAACTATTAACCAGATCAGGATTTAGCGAAATTCCCGTATCGAGAACGGCCACAACGATAGGCTGTATTGCCTGACCTTTGGTGTAGGCCCAGGCACCATCTTCTAATCCGGCAACTGATTCAAGCATAATTCCTGCTGGGGGTGAAAATTCATTCCATTGTGATTCATGAGCAAGAAGAACAGAGTTGTCATTAAATTTAATATTTGGCAAGGGGTGAAAATAGCCCTTTCGATCGTTAAGGGCATATACAAGGTTAGGATTGTTGCGAAGTTGCCTAAGAATTGACGCCGTTAGATTCGGAGTTTTATTCCCGGCTAAATTGGAACTTTTAGTTTCGAATGTTAATAGATAGGCAGAACCCGCCATTGGTTTTAAGCTAGTCAAGGGTAGATTAACCGCCCCTTTTATCTGTGTTGTTAAGGAGGCCAGAGTTATCCTTGGTTTATATTTTACAATGATCCGGACAGAGTCCTCATCTGCGGCAACTCCAACCTGAGTCAGAGCAAATAGCATGAAGCCTGTTAATGCCGCCTGATAACGCATGTCCAGATCATTCCTCTTTATTCAAGCTTAATAACGGTAATGCTCAGGTTTATAGGGTCCCTTAACTGCTACACCAAGATAAGTGGCTTGTTCTTTACTTAACTCCGTTAATTTAGCGCCGATACGGGCTAAATGCAGACGAGCAACTTTTTCATCCAGATGCTTAGGTAAAACATAAACCTGATTTTCATAATTCTGAGCATTTTGGAACAACTCTATTTGGGCTAAAACTTGATTGGTAAAGGAGGCAGACATAACAAAACTTGGATGGCCAGTTGCACAACCTAAGTTAACCAAACGGCCTTCAGCAAGAATTATGATGCGCTTGCCATCTGGGAAAATAACATGATCAACCTGCGGTTTAATGTTATCCCAGCTGTATTGTCTTAAACTTTGTATATCAATTTCTGAATCAAAATGACCAATATTGCATAAGATCGCTTGATTACGCATACGTAACATATGATCATGACGAACAACATGGTAATTACCTGTTGCGGTAACAATAATATCAACCTGCTCGGCAACATCATCCAGCGTTACAACACGATAGCCTTCCATTGCTGCCTGTAGAGCGCAAATCGGATCAATTTCACTAATCATTACTGTCGCACCCTGGCCACGCAGGGCTTGAGCACAGCCTTTACCCACATCACCATAACCTAGAATCAGTGCAACCTTACCTGCAATCATCACATCAGTTGCACGCTTCAAACCATCCAACAAGGATTCACGGCAACCATATAAATTATCAAATTTAGATTTAGTAACAGCATCATTCACATTAATAGCTGGGGCCTTTAATTTACCCTTTTTAGCCATTTCATATAGTCTTGCCACGCCTGTCGTTGTTTCCTCGGAAATGCCTTTGATGGTTTCTAACATAGCCGGGTATTTTTCATGAATCATCTGAGTCAAATCACCACCATCATCGAGTAGTAAATTGGGCGACCAGCCATCCGGGCCTCGAATGGTCTGCTCAACGCACCACCAGTACTCTTCTTCGCTTTCACCTTTCCAGGCAAAGACGGGTATGCCTACTGCGGCCATTGCTGCGGCAGCATGATCCTGCGTCGAAAAAATATTACAGGAAGACCAGCGCACATCCGCGCCTAAGGCGATTAATGTTTCGATTAACACCGCTGTTTGAATAGTCATATGCAGGCAACCCGCTATTCGCGCACCCTTTAAGGGTTTTTGCGCCCCAAATTCCTCACGTAAGGCCATTAGACCTGGCATTTCAGTTTCAGCAATTGCAATTTCTTTGCGACCCCATTTAGCAAGCGACATATCAGCCACTTTAAAGTCATGCTTTTGTATTTGACTTGTTACAACATTATCCGCATAGCTCATTTCATTATCCTCTTATAGGGCTTTGGCAAGAATTTCAACCTTATCCAATTTTTCCCAGGGTAAATTTTCACGACCATAGTGACCATAAGTTGCCGTTTGGCGATAGATAGGTCTGAGCAAATCAAGATTATCGATAATACCCTGTGGCGTTAAATCAAAATGCGTGTTAATTAAATCTATGATTACATTATTAGGCAGGTGGCCAGTACCAAAGGTATCAATGCTGATAGAGGTAGGCTCGGCTACACCAATAGCGTAAGAAACCTGGATTTCACATTTATCTGCTATGCCGGCTGCTACCAGATTTTTGGCAACATAACGAGCAGCATATGCGCCAGAACGGTCTACTTTAGAAGGATCTTTTCCGGAAAAGCATCCACCACCATGACGAGCCATGCCACCATAGGTATCAACAATAATCTTACGACCAGTTAAACCACAATCACCCAGAGGACCGCCAACAACAAAGCGGCCAGTTGGGTTTATAAAATATCGGGTTGCTGCGGATAGCCATTTTTCAGGTAAAACCGGTTTGATAATCTCCTCCCGAACCGCCTCGATGAGATCTTTGTGGCTTATTTCCGGAGAATGTTGCGTAGAAAATACAACTGTATCAATTGCTACAGGCATGCCATGCTCATATTTAAGAGTAAGCTGGCATTTACCATCGGGACGAAGCCAAGGCAATTTTTTGTTTTTTCTCAATTCGGCTTGCTTAGCCATAAGACGATGGGAATAGGCAATTGGCGCTGGCATAAAGACATCTGTTTCCCGACTGGCATAGCCAAACATTAAGCCTTGATCACCTGCACCAAGAATATTTGTTAATTTGTTATCTACACCTTGAGCGATATCCGGTGATTGCTTGCCGATAGCTGATAATACCGCGCATGAAGCCCAATCAAAGCCCATTTCTGAACTGTTATAACCAATTTCTTTTATGACTTCGCGTGTTATTTCCTCTACATCAACCCAGGCAGAAGTTGTAATTTCGCCACCCACCATAACCATGCCAGTTTTAACAAAAGTTTCACAAGCGACACGCGCTTTTGGGTCTTTTGCCAAAATAGCATCCAAAATAGCATCAGAAATTTGATCAGCTATCTTATCTGGATGTCCTTCAGAAACAGATTCTGAAGTAAAAACATGAAAATCATTCACCTTATTTCCCTCTTAAAGTAGTTATTGTAGTAATCATGGATGCGCCTCATTCTCTACTGCCGTTTGATTAAGTCTGCCATCCTGTGCTTTGCTGGAGCACTCGCCCATAACGCTAATAAACTCATTAAAAATAAGTTCAATATCATGGGGGCCTGGGCTGGCTTCGGGATGACCCTGAAAACCTAAAACTGGTTTATTTTTGTGTCTAATCCCTTGTAAGCTTTGATCGAATAGAGAGCGATGAGTCACCTCCCAATAATTCGGTAAGGATTTCTCATCAATTGCGAAGCCGTGATTTTGACTCGTTATAAGTACTCGTTTTGGTTCATTGACTTCGACAACAGGATGATTTGCACCATGATGACCAAATTTCATTTTCAAAGATTTGGCACCAGAAGCCAGTCCGAGTATTTGAAAACCCAAACAAATGCCCAAAATGGGAATGCCAGCCTCTAAAAATACCTTGGTGGCCTCAATTGCATAATCACAAGCCTGCGGATCACCAGGGCCGTTTGACAAAAAGATACCATCAGGATTGAGAGTCAACACTTCTGCTGCGGAAGTTTTAGCAGGGACTAAAGTCACATGACAACCTTTATCATGAAGGATACGTAAAATTGTATGTTTTACTCCAAAATCATAGGCTACAACATGAAATTTTGAGGGTTTAGAAGCTGGACCCCATTCACCTCGACCCTCATGCCAGCGTTCTGTAGTCTGCCTTGAGACTTCGGAGGCTAAATCTGCACCCTCCAAACCTTTAAAGGCACGCGCATTTGCCAATGCTATCTCAGGTTGATTGACATCAGTACTGATACAGGCAGCAATTGCTCCATGCTCTCTTAAACGAATAGTTAACTGGCGGGTATCTATGCCGGCAATGGCAACTGTGCCATTCTTTTTCAGCCATTCTGGCAAGGATTGTGTGGAACGATAGTTACTCGCCTGTAAAGAACAGTTGCGCATCACCAGGCCAGCTGCCCATATACGAGAGGACTCCATATCATCAGGATTACAACCGGTATTGCCGACATGCGCTGTGGTCAACGTAATAATCTGTTTAGCATAGGAGGGATCAGTTAACATTTCCTGATAACCCGTCATTGCTGTATTAAAAACCAGCTCACCGACACAAAGACCGCTGGCTCCCACGGAGATTCCATGCATAACTGTGCCATCGGCAAGAACTAATATTGCGGGTTTATTGAACATAAAGGCTCTTTATCTCTAGTATTAAAAGGAGTGCAGAGGTCGTTTTTAGCACACAATATAGAATACTTACACGCAGAGTTGATCCCTGTAAGGGCATGAAAATAATCGATTGTACCGTAGACCAGTTAAAATTTCATGTCTTCAAAGAATTTTTTTACACCATCAAACCAGGAACTCGATCGGGGTGAATGGCTCTTACTTTGGTCTAATGAATTTTGGAGCTGAGTAAAGAGTTCTTTTTGTTCACGTGATAAATTGACCGGTGTTTCTACAACAATACGGCATAATAAATCCCCCGTGGAATGACCTCTTACCGATTTCATACCCTTCCCTCGCAAGCGAAGTGTTTTTCCTGTTTGCGTCTCAGCGGGAATCTTAAGAGTAATCCTACCTTCTAAGGTAGGTACTTCAATAGAACCACCAAGTGCTGCTGTTGCAAAACTAATCGGAACTTCACAGGACAGATCGCTTTCATGACGTTCAAAAATAGCATGAGTTTTAATATTAATCTGCACATACAAATCGCCAGCGCCTCCTCCATGCATACCTGCTTCACCTTCGCCGCTTAAGCGAACGCGATCACCATTATCGACACCTGCTGGTATTTTAACTGTTAATTTTTTGCTTTCTCTAACTCTACCCTGACCATGACAACTATTACAGGGGTCAGTAACTACTTTACCCTCACCATGACAGCTTGGACAGGTTTGCTGTATTGAGAAAAAGCCTTGCTGGATACGAACCTGACCCATACCATTACAGGTTTCACAGGTTTTAGGAGTTGTCCCTTTTTTTGCTCCGGACCCATTGCAGGGTTCACAATTGACGTGTCTTGGAACTGTAATCTCAATTTGCTTGCCTAGAGCTGCTTCTTCAAGGCTAAGACTGACGTTATATTGTAAATCTGCGCCACGTTGACCACGCGATTGTCGCCCTTGTCCACGACCACCTGAAAAAATATTCTCAAAAATATCTTCAAAGACATCGCCAAAACCCCCAAAACCACCAGCACCGCCTCCCATTGAGGCATCGACACCAGCATGGCCAAAGCGATCATAGGAGGCTCTTTTTTGCTGATCAGACAAGACTCCATAAGCCTTTTGAATTTCTTTAAACTTTTCTTCAGATTCTTTATCATTTGAGTTACGGTCGGGATGAAATTTCATCGCTAACTTACGATAAGCTTTTTTAATTTCAGCGTCGTCAGCACTTCGACTAACGCCAAGAAGTTCATAATAATCCTTCTGTTCCATAACTCAACACCAATAAAAATTAGAGGCCAGATCACTTTGTCATAGCCCTGAAAAAATGGAGTAGATATACCCTTTACGGATGAGTTTTAGGATTATAAGCGATTTGATTTTCTTGTCTGAGGAACGTTTAAAAGTGAGTAATAGCGAGTACTATTGCGAGTTTTTAAACGTTCCTCAGACAAGAAAAGCGATAGCATATAATCCTAAAACTCATCCGTAAAGAGTATTTACCCCTCTCGGGATTGCTTTTAACTCTTCTAAAGAGGGCAGCAATCTATTACAACAACGCCGGAAGCGCTTAAGGCGTTGGGGAAAAGTCTATTATAACTTAAAACGCAGGTCTTGTGTATTTTTTAAGTGATATACGCAATATTTAAACAGCTTGTTTTGCTTAAAAAAGAACAAAGAGATCTATAATAGCCCTCTCCCCAACCCTCACTGCCATTAAGTTAAGGAAAATTCCACTTTGAGCCTACTTTCCGCGGCTTGTCCGCGGAATCCAGGAA
>JACCSX010000103.1 GCA_013812775.1 Tatlockia sp.
GCGTCAAGATTAACAATGACTGGTTTATCTTGATCCGTATTTTGCAGAACTATAGAGCTGATAAGAGAATCATGCAAGTGATCAACCTTTGCCTCTGCTGACTTATCCATTGGTAAATGAGTTTGCACAGCCTGTAAAGTTTGCAGTCTGGTGAGCTCTTCCTTTAGCTTTGCAAAACTATCTTCAAAGGTGACCAGTACTGCCAGGTAATCTCTTTCTACAAATCTTGCATCGTCAGGACTCACTGAAAGAATGAATTTTTCAACTGCCTCTATTGTATTACTAAGCTCTTCACAAGCTTTAGCAATTTTATTCGACTGATCTCTATAGGCTTCCCTCGTAGTTGGATTAATATTATTTTCTGTGAAATTAATTTGCTCATCCACTAAATGTTCCAAGCTTATAAGTCTGGATTGCAAAAGCTTGAATGCCTCTATTTCCTTATTCACTCGTCCTATTTTGGGCCAAACACTAACGGCCTTAATGAGACCTGCAATTGGTTCGGCAGCAAATATATTTTTCAAAATGTTTAACAGATAATCGATAAAAAGTGTTTTCAACAAGGCCATGCCGAAACATTTAGCTACGATTAGGCTGATTCTTTTGGCGCGATCCCAAAAGGAAGTTTTTTCATTGCTGATAGCTTTTAATTTTAACAGTTCATTGAAAATATTAAGGGTAAAATTCCATCCAAGACAAAAGAACGCACCGGCTGCAAATACAGCCAGGCCGATGCCTGTAACTGAAGCACCTAAACCAACGGCAATACCAAACCCAGCCAAGATTCCTTGACTTGCGGCCCCGATAATACTAACCCAGGTCAAAATTGGACCGAGAATAGCTGCTATATGAGAAACACCAAGAAAAATTTTGCGAGCTAATGTGGATTTACGATAATTCCATTCAAGGAGACTGATTCCTAATAAAGGCTCTTTGGAGCTTTTCATTGCTTCAAGCTGAATCAGTTCATTTTTTACGAGCCCTTTCACACGTTCTGAATATGATTTAACGCGTTTGAGCTGCTGTTCGCTAGCCCGTTTATGAGCACCGGCGATTAGATTAATCATCACCTCAGGACCTGCTTCATCAAAAAGGGGAGGTTGAACGGCTGAGACCTTATCCGGGACTATATTGGAATTCACAGCCTTATTCGCCTCAATACCTTGATTAGCTAATTGATTAATGCGATTAATCGTATCCGATAATCGGCTGATTGCTTGTATTTGCAACTTGCTGATTTTATCTTCATTTTTTATTTGATCAGCAGAATCGAAATTCATGATTAAGAGCCGATTCACCAAAGCTAATTTGATTAGTTTATCGTTAATCGGTTCTTTGAAATCGATATGGTCAATTAAAAATTGCAATTGCTGATTGGACTCATCAATAGCATTGAATTTTGGCGGTTTATAATAGTCTATCAGTTGGTCAAGATTCAAAAAAGCATTGTCAATATTAGATATTATCTGCGCTTGCTCAAGATTATCTGCATCGGCTAAAAGGTTTGGAAATAGAAATCTAATTGCAGCTGCACTGTTAAATGATGGACTGCTTTGTCTAATCTCACAATATTGTAAATAATACATTGCAAAGGCATCACGATTAGTTTCATTGGTATTTTCAGGAGCTAAAACATAACTATAAGCGCAGGATTCAACTGTTTTCTGAATTTCAATACCCAGAATTGGATAAAGACGTTTTTTTGCAGCCTTCTTGAGTTCATCACCCACCATACCGCCATATTCGTTCATCAAAGAATTAAATACAGGTGCGACGTGTGCCTGAAGGGCTTCGCTATTGATTGCCATTAATGCCAGTTCGGCTAAAAAGGGATAGGGCAAAAAGCGGATAAGTTGTTGATAACTTATATTCACTACGAATTCTTTTAGATAATTCACGCCCCAGGAGAAGGCGTGCTGTTTGCTTGTTTCAATTAGATTAGCCAAGATCGCATCCATTATTTTTTCTTGGCTTGGTAGAATATTAGCAGCTGCCAGTGGATCATTTAAATCGTTCATTAAAGCGGGAATAGGATTGGTATTCAGGCAGTCAGTGTAATTTTTTTCAGCCACTAAAACATTGTGTAGTGAATCAATATCTCTAAGGAAATATTCCAGTGAATTATAAAAAAGATTATTTTCAGGGATTGCAGGCAGTATATTCCAGGCAAAGCTCATTAATTTTCCCGGGACTGCGCTTAAAGCATTTAACGACAGATGATTTATAAGCTGTTGCTGGGTTAATTCTCTCACCTCATTATTCAAGATTTTGATAATGTATATTTGTAAGTCACTTTGGGGTGTATTAATTTCTTTCCGAAATTTATTTATAAGTCCGTTTAGTGCTTCAATGTATTTGATTTTTTTCTCTGCTAAATCAATATCCTTAATCTCTTGTAACCTCTTCTTTTGTCCATCCAAGGTTTTTTGTAACTCTTTTAATAGGGGATTAATAATGCGTCTTGCATTTTTCAAGGTTTTACCCGCTAGATGATTCCTTTCTTCTTTAGGAGTTTTCCAATCAGGACTTTTAAGACTTTTACTCTCAGGTAATTCTTTAACAAGATGATGGTAGCTTGTTAATTCTTCAATAAAATCAAATTGTTGAATATCAAAGTCCACATTATTATTGCTGAAATAATCCTTGAGAAATATCACATCATAGGCAGGCAATTTAATTTCTTCTCTAAGCTTTGAATAAACTTCACGAAGTGCATGACTGTAATTATCAGTCGACTCGAGCCTTAGCTCGATAAGGGGAATCAAACGCTTATTTTGATATTGACTATTGAGACGTCGCATCGCGGGTAGCAAAAATTCCTGAGTAAAAGCCTGTATTTCTTTTTTCGGGCTAGCAAGCCCTTCTTTAGACGCCAGAGCCAGTTCGATAAATGAGGATTGCGGATTGTTAATATCAAAGTTAGCTTCAACCGTTTGTAAGCGATTGATAAGTACCAAAAGGTGTAAGACCCAGGGATTATTAATGCCATGTGCTTTAGATACAAGAATTAGCGAATCTGTTAAAAATTTCTCACATCCTTCTGCGTAAACTAGCATTCTTTTGGCAAGCGACATTTTCAGATCAAATTTTTTGTCTATTAATTGTGTTTCAAGTTTTAGATAGTTTTCAAATTTAAATTCTTCCCAACAAAGCGTATTATCTGCCTTCACGACTTCAGCCATATAAACTTCAAATAAATTCGCTTTAAGCACTGGATCTTTGATCTGTGCTTCTTTAATTAATTCATAAAATGCAAAATAGGCCAGCACCTTATCCATTGCTGATTTACTGTAAACTGATTTATCAATTTGGTTGAAAATTTTGGTCAGGGAATCAGTTTGTGAGGTGTAATAGCGAATCGATTGAGGTATATAAAAGGCTATCTGGTTATAAAATCCTGGGCAGTTATAAAAGGCTCCCAAACCATTTAAGGCTTTCTGCGTAACAGCATTAACCATTGATGCGCCATATTTTAATTGCTGGTAGTAACTGTTTGCCTGAGAAAGCCAGGGCGGTAGCAGCTCCAGAGCTAATTTTGAGCAAGCTGTAGCAATTTTGTCGAAATTTTTAAATAACGCAGCATAGAGAAAGACTCTATCGATTTCATTATCTTCCCGAACTATATTGTATGCAGCAACCCCCATACCAGCAGCACCCACCACTACCTGATTGCATTGCTCTACAGGTTTTATCAGGGTTTCCTGCAGAATATCGTGCACCGAATAAAAATGAACATCCATCGAGGCTAATATTTGTTTACGCGCTTTAGCAATTTCTGGATCATCTTTAGGGAGTAGCAGATCTATTGCAGCTTCAAGATTTTGACTGTTTATAATTAGCTGATTGGTAAAGGGCAATAACTCGTCGCTTATAAAATCTACTAAATCATGATCTGCAAATTGAAAATCAGGCATTGTTAATTCAAGAGCAAATTTAAGCCCTGTAATAAGAACATTATTGCGAGTATTCGCCTCTCCTTTAGTACTGAGAGCCAGGTTGATTGTATCGAGGGTTTTAGCAAGCATTTCTGCAGTTTTTCTTGGTTGATAATTTGCTTTCTTAGTTTCAGCGATTCTTATGCACATTTTTTCCATGTTAAAGGGTAAAGCCAATAACGAATCCAGATAGGCTCTTTGGGCTGATAATACATTGAGAAAGGCCTGAGTTGTTTCTTCTTTGGGTCGTTTATTATCCTGAGATTCGATAACACTGAGGTGTATGTCTTCAATCTTTTGCCCTTTTTCAACATAGATACGTCTACTGGCATTTTCACTACTTTTACGGGCTCTGTCTAAAGTAGCAAAATAACTGGTTTTGAGAAGCTTTATAGACCAGTTATCCTGGCTTGCTTCCACGACTTCCGTAACGATTGACTGGGCAAAGGTTGCAATTCGATCCCGCAATAGTTCGTGCTCAGGCTGCCAGCTTAGAGGATTCCCCTTTTCCTCTGCGAGCTTCACGTCTTTACAAATTTCTTCCCAGGTCTCACTTTGTCTAATGACCTGATGACGAAAGGCCACGTGCAGATAGAAAGCGTAGTTTTTGGAGTTATAATTTGCTTCATCTAAAGTAAAACCGCATAAATTAAGGATGAAGGGAGTGAGTTCTTTTTTATCTTTAGCAATTAAACTTTGTACATCTGTAGCTTTGATCATTTTTATTCTTTTTTGAGTTAGATAGCGAGAATTATAATTAAGAAATATTAAGGAAATATGAGGTTCATAAAATATTTGATAATAATTCTTTGCTCAGGATTTAATCTCCTCTTAATAAACAAGTAGTAGAATCTGCTTTCTTATATTTCAGAGTGTTTTTATATGCCAATCCGCCCAATGCAGCAAGACGATTTTCAAGAGATCTTACTACTTGACCATCAAATATTCACTGCTCCCGATGATGGTTATTATAGTTATAATGATTTCCAGCGCTATTATGAAAAAGGGTATTCCTTTGTATCCTATGATGAAACAACAGCAAAAATTAATGGTTATATTTTTGCATCAACCAAAATCAATAACAGCTTATTTATAGGAAACTTTGCTGTTGATCCGAATTATCGACGTCGCAATATAGGATATCAATTAATTCAAGCAGTTTTTAATGCAGGGCAGCACTCTGCAAAAAATCAAATTATTCAACTTCAGGTCAAAGCAAGTGAGATAACAGCAATCAATCTTTATAAAAAATTCGGCTTTGTTGAATCACAGCATTCTCCTAAAGCAACTCGTTTTAATATGACAGCAGCACTTACACCTAACCCATTGAGGCTTAATGAAATTAATTTAGCAGAGCTTGCACAGGTTAAGAGGTTTAAGATAATTTATAATGCTCTCTATGCCGGCCAAAGCAGTTTTTTTAAATCGCCGAAAGCAACCATTACTCAATTAAGTAATTTATCTATAAATGATATCAGGGCCTATATTAGAAAGAATCCGGATTCCAGGACAAAGGTTGCCTGGGATTTAGCACAATCCACTATTCTTGATAAAAGAGAGTTATTTATGAGCATCCATAATTATTGCTACAATCATAGCTCCAGTTTTTTTATCTTTAAGCAGTCTAATAATTTTCCTGAATCTTATGAGAATGTTGAAGAAAGAATGATGGCTGCCAGTTCCAATTCACGAACTGGTAAAATTCGTGATGCCTTGGAGTTTAATAGCGGATTTAAGGTTTAATCCAGTAGCCTTGATGCAGTGCAGCCTAATCAAGGTTTCTAGCCAGGTCTGTAGGTTGGGTCATTGACCCAGGCCGTCAAGCTAAGGATTTTTGCGGCTTAATAAGCTAAATTTTTACAGTGATCCCGTTCGGGCTGAGGAGGCGTTTACGCCGTCTCGAAGCCTTTTCGCCAGGACCAGCAAGGCTTCGAGACAGCATTGAATCGACCGAGCATCCTGAGGTTCTCGAAGGACAGCCCGAACGGAAGGAAAACCTTGATTAGGCTGCGCCGCATCAAGGCTACATTAATGCTTTTACCAACCGGTTACTTCAGCAATTGCCGAGCCTAAGTCAGCAGGTGAACGAACAGTTCTGACGCCAGCCGCTTCAAGCGCTTTGAATTTCTCAGCCGCTGTACCTTTACCACCAGAAATGATTGCGCCTGCATGTCCCATTCGCTTACCTTCCGGGGCTGTAACTCCGGCAATATAAGAAACAACTGGTTTTCTGACATTTGATTTGATGTATTCAGCTGCTTCTTCTTCGGCTGATCCACCTATTTCACCAACCATAATAATTGCTTCTGTCTGCTCATCTTGTTCAAACAGGGCTAAAACATCAATAAAACTCATACCAGGAATTGGGTCACCGCCGATGCCTATACAGGTACTTTGACCAAAGCCTTTATCAGTAGTTTGTTTAACAGCTTCATAGGTGAGAGTACCGGAACGGGACACAATACCAACCTTACCAGGAAGATGAATAGAGCCTGGCATAATGCCAATTTTACATTCGCCAGGGGTGATTATGCCTGGGCAATTAGGTCCAATCAGACGCGCCTGGGTATTATTTTCAAGATAAACTTTAACTTGCAGCATATCGATAACAGGTACACCTTCAGTTATACAAACAATCAATTTGATTCCTGCATCCGCTGCCTCAAGAATGGAATCTTTGCAAAATGGAGCGGGTACATAAATAACAGTGGCATCAGCAGCCGTTGCTTCAACCGCTTCCCGAACTGTATTAAAAACAGGCAAACTTAAGTGTTTTTGACCGCCCTTTCCTGGTGTAACGCCGCCCACCATATGGGTTCCATATTCAATTGCCTGTTCGGAATGCAAGGTACCTTGTTTGCCAGTAAAACCTTGGCAAATGACTCTTGTTTTTTTATTTACTAATACACTCATTGTTAGCCTCAAAATTTGTTTAAAAAGCGATCTTAGGCGACTGCCGCCACGATTTTTTTCGCAGCATCTGTCAAACTGTCTGCAGCGATTACGTTTAAATCACTTTTATTTAAAATATCAGCGCCTAATTTTGCATTATTACCTTCGAGGCGCACGACGACTGGCACTTTTACATCCACTTCTTTAACTGCTGCAATAATTCCATCAGCAATTAAATCGCAGCGAACAATGCCGCCAAAAATATTGACCAAAATGCCTTTGACATTTTCATCAGAAAGAATAATTTTAAAGGCTTCACAAACTCGCTCTTTGGTCGCACCACCGCCCACATCGAGGAAATTTGCAGGTTCACCACCATGTAGCTTAATGACGTCCATAGTAGCCATTGCAAGACCAGCACCATTGACCATGCAACCAATTGATCCATCCAAGGGGATATAATTCAGCTCCCAGTCTGTAGCACGATTTTCACGCTCGTCTTCCTGGGAGACGTCACGGAGTACTTTTAGTTTGGGGTGTCTATAGAGGGCATTGGCATCAATATTAATTTTACCATCAAGGCAAAGCAGTTGGCCGCTTTTGGTTACTACGAGAGGATTAACCTCAAGTAAGCTTAGGTCACATTCTACAAACATTTTACCCAGCGCCATCATTAAATGGGTGAATTGTTTAATTTGATCGTCAGTTAAGTCAAGCTTGAAACCGATGTCCCGACACTGAAATGGCATTATGCCAACCAGCGGATCCATAGCGACCTTGAATATTTTTTCAGGTGTCTCATGCGCTACTTTTTCAATCTCTACGCCACCTTCGGTTGAAGCCATAAAAACAACGCGACGGGATGAACGATCAACCACAGCGCCAAGATATAATTCACGGCCAATGTCGCAAACTTCTTCAATTAAAAGGGTATTAACAGGTTGTCCTTTGGCATCAGTCTGATAAGTAACCAAACGTGTGCCTAATAATGCTTTAGCGGCTGCTGCTAACTCATCCTTGTTGGAAACCAGTTTAACTCCGCCAGCCTTACCGCGACCACCGGCATGAACCTGAGCTTTGACCACCCATTTGGCAGTAGTTAATTGTGAAGCAACCTGTAAAGCATCTTCAACGCTCTGAGCTATTTGACCATTTGGAACGGGCAAGCCATAGCTGGCAAATAGTTGCTTCGCTTGGTATTCATGTAAATTCATTGTTTAGTACCCTTAAAAAACAAACCCGACCACACGGGTTCAATATTAAATGTTAAGTAACAAGCGAGCCGGATCTTCCAGTAACTCTTTTACATTAACTAAAAATTGTACTGATTCTTTACCATCAATTAAACGGTGATCGTAGGATAGAGCCAGATACATCATAGGACGAATGACTACTTGTCCATTTTCAGCAATAGGTCTTTCCTGGATTTTGTGCATGCCCAAAATAGCAGTTTGCGGCGGATTGATAATAGGAGTTGCCAATAAGGAGCCAAAGACGCCACCATTGGTAATCGTAAAGGTTCCACCTTGCATTTCTTCCATTGACAATTTACCCTGACGTGCACGGTTTGCTGAATCGGCAATAGATTTTTCAATATCTGCCATAGACAGATGATCAGCATCTCTAATCACAGGAACAACTAAGCCTCGCTCAGTTGACACCGCAATACCAATATCATAATAACCGTGGTAAACGATATCTTGCCCATCAATAGACGCATTAACAGATGGAAAACGTTTTAGTGCTTCCACAACCGCTTTGGTAAAAAAGGACATGAATCCCAATTTAACAGCGTATTTTTTTTCAAAACTATCTTTATACTGAGCCCGTAAATCCATAACAGCCTTCAGATTTACCTCATTGAAGGTTGTCAGCATTGCTGCATTATGCTGAGCCTGGACTAGACGCTCAGCAATTTTCGCTCGTAATCTGGACATCGGCACACGACGCTCTTCGCGAGCACCCATTGCCGCCGGGGCAGCTTTTGCCTGCGCTGTTGCAGTTTTAGAGCTTGCACGTTTTTCTTCAATGAAAGAGAGCACATCTTCTTTAGTGATACGGCCGTCTTTACCAGATCCTGGAATTTGCCCTGCCTGCAGATCATTCTCTGCAAGCATACGTCGCACTGCAGGACTCGTCGACTTATCTTCAGAGGCAATTGTTCCTGGCTTCTCGGCTTCTTTCTCTTCCTTTTTGTCTGTTTTAGCTAAAGCAGCCGAGCCTTCTTCTATGCGAGCCAGTATCTGGCTGGACGAAACCGTGTCACCTTCTTTGAATAATATTTCCATGAGAATGCCGTCAACTGGAGCAGGTACTTCCAAAACGACTTTATCAGTTTCCAAATCCAGGAGATTTTCATCACGAGTTACCTTATCACCAACTTTTTTGTGCCAGCTGGCCACAGTAGCATCTGCTACCGATTCAGGTAGGACAGGTACTTTAACTTCAATAGACATAGTTATACCTTCTTCATTTGTTATATTTAATCAGTTAATCCAATAAAGCCTGCTCGACTAAGGCTTGCTGTTGCTGGGCGTGAAGTATTGGACTTCCGACAGCAGGTGCAGCAGCCATCTCCCTTCCGGCATAGTTTAAGGTTTGGGTATCGTTTAAGCAATCGACCATATTATGCTGGGAGGAAAACCAAACACCCTGGTTCTGTGGTTCTTCCTGACACCAGATAATTGTTTTTGCTTGTGGATACTTTGCAAGTTCCTGGCTTAGCAACTTTTTTGGGAAGGGATAAAGTTGCTCAACACGAATAATCGCCACGTTATCTAATTTTGTATCATCTCGTCTTCTTTGCAAGAGATCATAGTAAACTTTGCCGCAACATAACACTACTTTTGTCACCTTGGCAGCATCAAGAGTATCTATTTCAGGAATAACTGTTTGAAATCTACCCTTGGTTAAATCCTCAAGTGAGGATACTGCTAATTTATGGCGCAATAAACTCTTTGGAGTCATCACTATAAGTGGCTTGCGAAATTTACGAAGCATCTGACGACGAACCAGATGGAACATCTGGGCCGGTGTAGTTGGAGTACAGACCTGAATATTATGCTGGGCACAAAGCTGCATAAAACGTTCTAAACGGGCCGAGGAATGCTCTGGGCCTTGTCCTTCATAGCCATGGGGTAAAAGCATTACTAAACCACAGAGTCGACCCCATTTTTGTTCGCCGGAACTAATAAATTGATCAATAACGACCTGAGCGCCGTTGGCAAAATCACCAAATTGCGCTTCCCATAAGACCAAAGTAGTTGGTTCAGAGGATGCATACCCGTATTCAAAAGCCAGAACCGCTTCTTCTGAAAGAACAGAATCAATTACTACAAAAGGTTTGTAAGGATCAGAGGCTGTTTTTTCGAGAGGTATATAGGTTTCAGCCGTTTGTACCTCATGCAAAACCGCATGACGGTGGGCAAAAGTGCCGCGACCTGAATCTTGTCCCGATAACCGAACGCCGTATCCTTCATTTAGCAAACTCGCATAAGCCATGGTTTCAGCATAGCCCCAGTTTATCGGCAGTTCACCAGTTGTCATCTTTTCTCGCTCAGCGAGTAGACGTTTAACCACTGGATGCAGTTCAAATCCTTGGGGCAGGTCTGATAGTTTTTTGGCGAGCGCATCAAGTGTTTTTTTGGATATGGAAGTATCAACCTTATCTGTCCATTTAGCGTTGATATAGGGTGTCCAATCTTGAGAAATTTTCCCCTCATAATTGTCATGAACAACATCAACCACAGCTTGTCCCTTGTCTAAACGATCGCGATAAGAAGCAACTAATTGTTCAACCTCTTCTTTTGTAATAAAGCCCTGAGCAATCAATTGATCAGCATAAATTTCACGCAGAGTGCGCATAGTTTTAATTTTGTGATACATGGCTGGCTGCGTAACTGCTGGTTCGTCGGCTTCATTATGACCGTGTCGACGGTAGCAAACGAGATCGACAACTATGTCTCTCTTGAATTTCATTCTAAACTCAAAGGCAATCTGCGTGGCAAAGACAACAGCTTCCGGATCATCACCGTTTACATGTAAAACAGGTGCTTGTACCATTTTTGCCACATCAGTGCAGTAAAGGGTAGAGCGAGCGTCAAGAGGGTTGGACGTAGTAAAGCCAACCTGATTATTTATAACGATGTGAATTGTTCCGCCAGTTGAGTAGCCTCGGGCCTGCGAAAAGTTAAAGGTTTCCATCACAACGCCCTGACCTGCAAAGGCAGCATCGCCGTGGATAACAACCGGGACAACCTTGTTCTTTTCGTCCAAATCATGTTGACGTCGCAGACGGGAGCGGGCTGAACCTTCAACTACCGGGCCAATGATTTCTAAGTGAGAAGGATTAAAAGCTAAAGCCAGATGCACGATTGCGCCGTTTTCGGTGCGTAAATCGGAAGAAAAACCCAAGTGGTATTTAACATCGCCGGTGCGTTCAAATTTTATTTTACCTTCAAACTCCTGGAACAATTGATCTGGCTCTTTACCCAAAACGTTAACCAGTACATTTAAACGGCCGCGATGCGCCATGCCAATAACAATTTCTTTTACGCCAGCATTACCACCCTTGTTGATAATCTCTTTCATCATGGGGATAAAGGCATCTCCACCCTCCAGCGAAAAGCGTTTCTGACCTACATAGCGAGTACCAAGATAGCGTTCAAGGCCATCAGCAGCTATCAAATCGGTTAGAATCTCTATTTTCTTTTTAGCAGCGAAGTGGGGTCGGCCTCGAAGAGATTCCATTTTCTGTTGTAACCATTCTGTCTCTGCATTATCAGAAATATGCATGTATTCGATACCTATACTGCCACAATAGGTCTCACGCAGTGCCGTTAATATTTCGCGCAAGGACATTTCTGCGCCATTGAGGTATTTACCAGCAAAAAATGTGCGATTTAAATCAGCGTCCGTCAGATGATGATACTTCAATTCAAGATTGGGAACATGTACACGCTTCGCCATGTCCAAAGGATCTAGCTTTGCGGCATGATGACCTAGAGCTCTGTAGGCATTGATCAAATTAGCAACCTGATATTGTTTACTCTCTCCTGAACTGATAGCAGGACTTTGTTTCTTCTTATCAGCATTTTCAATGAAATAATTACGGACATCACGATGTGAAACTTCAGATCTCGCACCGTTCACCGCAGGTAAGGCACTAAAGGCTGCACGCCAATCAGCAGGTACTGAATTCGGATCAGCCAGATAATCTTCATATAAGGCATCAACATAAGCCATGCTTCCCCCTGATAAATAGGAAGAAGCCCATTGTTTTTGCAGATCTGTAAGACTCATTATTCTCTCCAAGGGGTATGTCCTGGTAGGTTATTAAACTAATATCAATTCAGGCTGACTGGCAGGAAAGCCTGAATCGATCAACATGTTTAACAACGTACTCAACCAACAGAAAATTGTTATCAAGTTTCTTTGGTCAACATTTGTATGCGTATTTTTGCAATCGCTTGCGTTGGATTGAGTCCCTTCGGGCAAACAGTTACACAATTCATAATTGTACGGCAA